>JAJPEW010000266.1 GCA_021166755.1 Hydrogenophaga sp.
GGCACTGGTTTCCATCTGGGCCAGCACACGCTGGGGATTGGCCTCGGCCGCATCATCTGGGTCGATGTTGTGAATGGCCAGACCCGGTACACCCGTGACCGGCACCGGGTGGTTGGACAACGGCACCCCCAGCATTTCATCGAGGTTGGACGCGGCGTCCGTGCTGACCAGCAGCACCTTCAGCCCTCGGTCGGCCAGCGCAATGGCGGTCGCCGTGGACAGGGAGGTCTTGCCCACCCCACCTTTGCCGGTGAAGAACAGGAAGCGGGTGGGCACGGTGGCGAAGCCGGGCAGATCGGCAGTGGGAAGTTCGCTCTGGTTCATGCATCAAGCATGACACACCGTGGCCCTCAGCGGCCTGACGTCCGTCAAGCCAGCGGCAGCTCCACCCGCACCCGCAAGCCCGGCCGCGCGTTCTCCAGCACCAGCCGCCCCCCGTGAGCCTGTGCCACCAGTCGGCACAGGTACAGGCCCAGCCCCACCCCGCCGGCGGCGCGGGTACGTGCGCTGTCGGGTCTGTAGAAGGCTTGCGCCAGTTGCGCCAGTTGCTCGTCGGGCACGCCAGGGCCGTGGTCGCGTACCTCAATGACCTGGACGTCCGCCGTGCGGGACAGCGTCACCTCGGGCGGCTGAGCGGCATCGGCGCCATGGCGCAGGGCGTTGTCCAGCAGGTTGCGCAGCAACAGGCGCATACGGGCGCGATCAACGCTGAGCTTGGGCAGGTCGGGCGAGGCCAGAATGGTGACGGCAGTGGCGGCCGGGTGCCGTGCCTGCAGCTCGTGCAGCACCTCGCCGGTCAAGCCGACCAGGCAGGTGGCCTCGCGCTGCAGGGCAGCGTGGCCATTGGACAGGCGCTCGCTCTCCAGCAGGTCGCTGACCAGGTTGGCCATCTCCTGCAGGTCGCGCAGCAGGGCCTGGCGCTGCAGCGCGGCGTCGCCCTCTTCCGGCAACAGTTCGGCGTGCAGGCGGGCGCGGGTGATGGGACTGCGCAGCTCGTGGCTGATGGCCAGCAACAGCGCTCGCTTGGCCTCCAGCATCTGGTGGATGTCGCGTCCCATGGTGTTGATGGTGGTGGCCAGCTCGCCCAGCTCGTCGTGAGCCTGGCAGCACCGGTCCGGAATCGGCTGACTGAAGTCGCCACGGCCGAAACGCCGCGCCCCTTCCCCGATCGCGTCCAGCGGCTTGAGCTGCCGGCGCACATACAGCCAGGCCAGCAGCGTGAGCACCAGCAGGGCGGTCAGCGCGTAGCCAATGAGACGCGGCCGCCGCTCGAAGGCCGCCTGATTGATGTCGAAGCTGATGCGGTGGCCATCGGCGGTGCTGCGCGTGAGGATGCGATCCCAGTCCTTGGAGCCGCCCCAGTTTTCGTCGTCCCAGCGGCCGGCCTGCTCGTCCTTGCGCCATAGCCAGTCCGACGGTGGCTGCGAGGGGTGGGACGACCAGTTGACCTGCGGGCCGCTGATGCGAACCACCAGGGGCAGACGATCGGCGATGGCCTGGGCGCGAGCGATGCTGGGCAGATTGCCGTCGCCACCGGCCACGTCGACCGCCAGGCGGTCCACATAGTCCATCAACAGGGGGCGAGCCGCTTCGCGCCACCCCACCGAAAACGCCTTTTGCGCCCCACTGATGAACACAAAGGTCATGGCTGCCGCCAGCAACAGGAACACCAGCACCATGCGCAGCTTGATGGAATGCGCGATACGGTGCTTGACCTCGCGCCAGCGCGCGGTCGGTTTGGAGGTCTGATCGTTCATGAGGGCAGGCGGCGCAGCGCCAGCGAATAGCCCGCGTTGCGCAGGGTCTTGATGCAGTCCAGCGGTTCGAGCTTCTTGCGCAGCCGGCTGACCACGATGTCCACCGCCCGCGTGTACAGGTCGGCCTCGTGGCCACGGATGTGATTGAGGATGTCGTCGCGGCTGTAGACGCGGCCGGGTTCTCGTGCCAGCAGCACCAGCAGTTCGTACTCCGAGCCAGTCAGCTCCACCGCCTGGCCGTCACGCAGCACCTCGCGCCGGGCCAGGTCGATGGTCAGGCCCTCGAAGCGCAGCGCCTCCTGCGCAGGTGCCGCCTGCCCGTGGCGGTGGTTGCGCCCGTTCTGGCGGCGCAGCACGGTCTGGATGCGGGCGACCAGTTCGCGCGGCTCAAAGGGTTTGGGCAGGTAGTCGTCAGCGCCCAGCTCCAGCCCGACCACACGGTCCATGACCTCGCCACGGGCGGTGAGCATGACGATGGGCACATCGCTGTCACGACGGATCGTGCGGCAGACCTCGAAGCCGTCCATTTCGGGCAGCATCACATCCAGGATGACCGCATCAAAATCGCCGCCGCGCAGCCGCGCCAGGCCATCGCTGGGTTTCACGGCCTGCGTCAGCTGCAGCTCGTAGCGCTGGAAGTAGGCCGCCAGCGGCGGCCCCAGCTGCTCGTCGTCGTCGATCAACAGGATGCGGTGCATGGCTTCATTCTGACATTGCCGCCATCTGTCCCGAGCGGTGCCGCAGCACCAGGCGACGCAGCAGCTGCTGCTGTCGGACGGCCAGCGCATCGAAGCGCTCTGCCGCCGACAGCAGTTCGGGCAGCATGGGCATGGCCTCCACCGGCCGCTGGCGCGACAGCCGTGCCCACCAGTCCAGGGCGTACTCGCGGTCGAACTGCGGCCCCCAGATCATGGTGAGCAGTTCGGCGTGCGGATCATCGGCCTGCGCCAGCAAGGCAGGCGCGTGCGCCTTGCCCAGGCGGGTGAGCTGATGCAGGTTCTGCAGGGCCGGTGACATGGCCGCCTCCGGTCAGCCACGGTCCCACCAGCCGTGCCCGCGACGCTCCAGCTTCTCGCGCACCTGTTTCTGCTGCTCGGGGTTGAGGCTGTCGTAGAAGTCGCCGAAGGCATTGAGCATCTGCGGGCCGTTGCCCTGCGCCGCCTGCAGCTTCTGGTCCAGCAGTTGCTGCGCTTTGGTGCGGTCGAACTTGTCGCTGGCGATCAGGGACTGAAGGTCGGTGCGCGGATCGCTGTTGCCGCGGAATGCCTTGCGCGAGGCGATCATCTGGTCGGCCAGGGCGCCCAGCTTGGCCTTCTGTTCGGCATTGAGATCGAGCTTGCCGCTGATGCGCTCGATGGCCTTGCCGCGCACCTCGGTGATGCGCTCCTCGCTCCAGCCCTGCCCGTGATGACCACCGCGGTGGCCGCAGGCGGAGAGACCTGCGACGAGGACCGTGACGCCGGTCAGGCCGATGAGGGTGCGTTTGATCCAGGGTTTCATGATGTCGTGCTCCTTGCAATGACGTTGGGATGAACTGATGGTGCCCGTTCCCTGCAAAGGCGTGGTGTCTTGGCCGTCGCGCTTTTTTTCGGTTTGTTTCGGCGGTGGCCCGGCCCTGGCATTCATGCCGCCGTCATGAAACCTTCCTTTGCCTGTCACAAGGCACGGGCACAGTCGTGCTCGCCGATCCGAGGAGACGGCATCCTGGTTCATACAACGACTCATCTCACTGCACCATGCATCTCAAACTGATCGCGGCCGCTGCGGGCGCCCTGCTCACCCTGACCTCTGTTCACGCCCAGACGGCCTACCCCGCACGCCTGGCTGGCCATGCCATCCTGCCGGCGCAGACCTTCCTGCCGGCCCCCAAGGATGCCCCCGCCGACCTGAAGACCAGCGGCAAATTCACCACCGGTCAGCGCGTCGAGAAGATCGGCAGCGTCGAAGGCAAGTCAGCCGGCCGTCCCACTGGCGTCTCGCTGCCGTTTGCCGGCCAGCCGGTGCAGGGCCACTCGGGCATCAAGCGCATGGCCGACGGCAGCTTCTGGCTGCTGACCGACAACGGCGCCGGATCCAAAGCCAACTCCCCCGACTTCATGCTGTTCCTCAACCGCCACGCGGTGGACTTCAAGACCGGCCAGTTCAAGCGACTGGAGACCGTGTTCCTGCACGACCCGGACAAGAAAGTGCCCCACCGCATCGTGCACGAAGGCACGAAGCAGCGCTATCTCACCGGTGCCGACTTTGACCTGGAGGGATTCCAGATCGCGGGCGGCCACTTCTGGATCGGTGACGAGTTTGGTCCGTACCTCATCAAGGCCGACATGAAGGGCCGGGTACGGGCCGTCCATGAAACGAAGGTGGATGGCAAGACCGTGGTCTCGCCCGACCATCCTTCGGTCCTCACCCCGGGCGCGCCGGGTGGCGAGGTGAAGTTCCAGGCCCGCCGCTCCAAGGGCTATGAAGGCCTGGCCTCATCCCCCGACGGCAGCAAGCTGTATGCCCTGCTCGAAGGCGCCCTGTGGGACGAAGCGGCCAAGGCCCCCGAGCAACTGGACGGCAAGCAGTACCTGCGCGTGCTGGAGTTCGATATGGCGTCCGAACAGTGGACCGGCCGGCACTGGAAGTACGTGCTGGAAGCCAACCACCACGCCATCGGCGACTTCAACATGATCAGCCCGACCGAGGGCCTGATCATCGAGCGCGACAACGGCGAAGGCACCGCCGACAAGGCCTGCCCCGAAGGCCAAAAACGCACCGACTGCTTCCATGACCTGGCCAAGTTCAAGCGCGTCTACAAGGTGGAACTGAGCGAGGCCAATGTCAACGGGCCGGTGCGCAAGATCGGCTACATCGACCTGATGAAGATCGAGGACCCCAAGGGACTGGCCCGCAAACCGCTGAACGACGGCGTACTGACCTTCCCCTTCTTCACCATCGAGAACGTGGACATCGTCGACAGCCGCCACATTGTGGTGGGCAACGACAACAACTTGCCCTTCTCCAGCAGCCGCGAGCCCAACAAGGCCGACGACAACGAACTGGTGCTGCTGGACGTGAGCGAGTTCCTGCAGGCCCGCTGAGCCCGGGATCGATTCAACAGAAGGCCGGCACCTCGCCGGCCTTTCCATAGGGTCATCAGAAACGCTCGGTATCCACCTCGCGGTTGGCCTGGTCGTTGTAGCGATCGCCGTGCACGGTGCGCGGATTGATCAGCTCATCCAGCTGTGCCAGCAAGTCACCTGAGAGCTTCACATCGGCAGCCCCCAGATCGTCGGTCAGGTGATCGATCCGGGTGGTGCCTGGAATCGGCAGGATGTCCGGGCCCTGGTGCAGCAGCCACGCAATGGCCAGCTGCGCCGGGGTACAGCCCACCTCCCGGGCCAGCTGCTGGTAGGCCGGCAGCAGCTCGGCATTGCGGGCGTAGTTGTCGGCCGCAAAGCGCGGCATGCTGCGGCGGATGTCCTTGGGGTCAAAGGCCGCAACGTCCATCGGTCCGCACAGGAAGCCACGCGCCACCGGGCTGAAGGCGACGAAGCTCACGCCCAGTTCGCGGCAGGCATCGAGCACCGCAATCTCGGGGTTGCGGGTCCAGAGCGAATACTCGGTCTGCAAGGCCGCGATCGGGTGCACCGCATGGGCCCGGCGCAGGGTGGCGGCCGACACCTCTGACAGGCCGATGCTGCGGATCTTGCCCTCGCGCACCAGGTCGGCCAGCGCCCCGACGCTGTCTTCGATGGGCACCTGCCTGTCCCAGCGGTGCAGGTAGTACAGATCGATCACATCGGTTTGCAACCTCCGCAGCGCCGCTTCACAGGTGGCCTTGATCGTGGCGGGCCGGCCATCGATGACCCTCACCAGCTTGCCGTCGCCGTTCACGTCCACGCCTTGCATGCCACACTTGCTGGCCAGCACGAAACGGTTGCGATGGGCAGACAGCACCTTGCCAATCATGGTTTCACTGGCCCCGAAACCGTAGAGCGCGGCGGTGTCGAAGTGGGTCACCCCCTGATCCAGCGCGGACAGCAGGAGCCGTTCGGCCTCGGCCTCGGGGATGGGTGCGCCGTAGGCATGGCAGATATTCATGCAGCCCAGGCCGATGGCACTGACGCTGAAGGGGCCGAGTTGTCGTTGATGCATGGTCGGGTTCCTGAAAGATGGAGGAATCAGAGAATGGCGATGTCGCGCACGTAGATGACCTCGCAGGCACCGGCGCCGGTGTCATTGCGGGACAGCGAGCTGCGCCAGCGCCAGCCATCGTGGCCACGCGCCTCGACCAGCCAGCCCTGGATGCGCACACGCTGGCCTTCGCGCACCTGGTCCAGTCGCCGCTCGATGCTGCTGTCGGCGGGGATCATGTGCATGTTGGCACTGGAGCGTTCGATCTCCTCGCGCGGAATCGGGAACTCCTTCACGCGCCAGAAGTAGAAGCGGTTGCCCTGCGAGATGCTCACCTGTTCCAGCACCGCGCTGTCGGACATGCGCCCCCAGCCCAGCGCCAGGTCAACCGGCGACAGGTCGGCCTCGCGCCCTGTGCGATAGCTCTTGACGCCCAGCACCCGGGCTTCGATGTCGAAGGTCTGCAGGGGCGCGATGGTGTAGCCCTTGTGCACAAACTCGGCACTGCCCGCGTCGTTCTGGCGCGGCTCGGCCGCGACGGTCACGCCAGGCGCCACCTTGACCGGCCGGT
>JAJPEW010000283.1 GCA_021166755.1 Hydrogenophaga sp.
CGCGCCGTTCGTGGACGTGGTTTTCGGCCCGAAGACCCTGCACCGCATTCCCGAGATGATCAAGGCACGCGACAGGCTGAACCAGCCGCAGGTGGACATCAGCTTCCCCGAGATCGAGAAGTTCGACCACCTGCCACCCGCGCGCGTGGAAGGCGCGTCGGCCTTCGTGTCGATCATGGAAGGCTGCAGCAAGTACTGCAGCTACTGCGTGGTGCCCTACACCCGTGGCGAGGAGGTCAGCCGCCCGTTCGAGGACGTGCTGGTCGAGGTGGCCGGCCTGGCCGACCAGGGCGTCAAGGAGGTGACGCTGCTGGGCCAGAACGTCAACGCCTACCGCGGGAAGATGGGCGATACGGAAGAGATCGCCGACTTCGCCATGCTGATCGAGTACGTGGCGGACATCCCTGGCATCGAACGCATTCGTTACACCACCAGCCACCCCAACGAGTTCACCCAGCGCCTGATCGACATCTATGCCAAGGTGCCCAAGGTGGTGAGCCACCTGCACCTGCCGGTGCAGCACGGCAGCGACCGCATCCTGATGGCCATGAAGCGCGGCTACACCGCCATGGAATACAAGAGCACCATCCGCAAGCTGCGTGCGATCCGGCCCGACATGTCCATGAGCAGCGACTTCATCGTGGGCTTCCCCGGCGAGACCGAGGAAGACTTCCAGAAGATGATGAAGCTCATCACCGACGTCGGCTACGACAGCAGCTTCTCGTTCATCTTCAGCCCGCGCCCCGGCACGCCGGCGGCCAACCTGCCCGACGAAACGCCGCACGAGGTCAAACTGCAGCGCCTGCAGCACCTGCAGGCCACCATCGAGGAGAACGTGCGCCGCATCAGCGCCAGCCGCGAAGGCACGGTGCAGCGCATCCTGGTCGAAGGCCCATCGCGCAAAAATGCCGCCGAGCTGATGGGCCGCACCGAGTGCAACCGCATCGTCAATTTCGACGGCGGTCCGAACAGTGCCCGCCTGGTCGGTCAGATGATCGACGTGAAGATCACCCAGGCGCTGCCGCACTCGCTGCGCGGTGAAGTGCTGGTGAAGTGAAGCTGCGGTTCTCCTTTCCCCAACTGCTGCTGGCAGCCTTTCTGGGCATCGGTGCGCTGCTGGGCACCACGGCTCTGCGCGGTCTGTTCTCGCTCGAAGCGCTTATGGCCCAGAGCCGCGACAGCACGGCACAGGCCATCGAGCTGAGCACCGCCGCACAGTTGCTGAGCGAGCGAAGCCAGGCCATGGAGCGCGCCGCCCGGCAATCGCTGGTGCTGGGCGACCCCCAGCTTCGCCAGGTCTTCCGGGACGGCACGCGACAGGCCCGCGACATCCTGCAGCGCCTGCAGGACAACGAGCTGCCCACCGAGATGGCCAACCGCTGGCGCGACCAGCTGAGGTTCATCGAGCAGCAGCTGGACGGCCCGGTGGAAACCGCGCTGGACCGCGAACGCGACGTGGCGCGTGCGTTTCGCGAGCTGGACCGCCGCAGTGCCCTGATTGCGCAGCAGGTTCAGAGCATCATCGCGCGCCGCAACGAGGCCCTGCAGGCCCGATTCGAGACGAGCCGGCAGATGCTCACCCAGCAGGTGGTCGGGGCGATCATCCTGGCCGCCATCATGGCGGTGGGCTTCGGCATCTGGCTGGCCCGCCCCTTCCGGCGCCTGGAGCGCGCCATCGTCGACCTGGGTGAGAACCGTCTGGTTCAGCCGATCGACATTCCGGGCCCGCCCGACGTGCAGCGCGTGGGTCAGCAGCTCGAATGGCTGCGCCAGCGCCTGACCGAACTGGACGCCGACAAGGCACGCTTCCTGCGGCACATCTCACACGAACTCAAGACCCCGCTGGCCTCCATGCACGAGGGCGTGGCGGTGCTGGGCGACGGCGTGGCCGGCCCGCTCAACGACAGCCAGGCCGAGGTGGTCTCCATCCTGCGTCACAACACCACGCAACTGCAGCAACAGATCGAAGCCCTCTTGCGCTTCAACGCCGCCGCATTCGAGGCGCGCGAACTGCGCCGGCAGCCCACCGACCTGCGACAGCTCGTGGAGGAGCAGGTGGAGGACCAGCGCCTGCGCTGGCAGGCCCGACAGCTCACTGTCTCGGTCCATGGCCGGTGCCCGGCCCTGCCGCTGGATGGCCCGAAGATCGCCTCCGCCCTGGGCAACCTGCTGTCCAATGCCATCCGGTTCTCACCCGTGGGAGGGCGGATCGACATCGCCCTCTCCCACGCTGACGGCCGGGTGGTGCTGGACATCCGCGACGAAGGTGCCGGCATTGCGCCAGAAGACCGGGACCGTGTGTTCGAACCTTTCTACCGGGGTTCCAGGCAACCGATCGATGCCCCCAAGGGTTCCGGCATCGGACTGTCCATTGTCCAGGAGTACATTCAGGCCCATGGGGGTCGCATGACCCTGCAGCCCTCCGAACGGGGCGCCCATTTCCGGATCGAACTTCCCCATGCCGCATGACCTGCGCAGGCGTTTGCCTGCGATCCGCCTGTTTGCCGTGCCTTTGCTGCCCGCTTGTGCCTTGGCGATGGTCGCCTGCACCAGCGTGCCTCCAGCGCCTGAGCCACCACCGGATTCCACCCAACCGGTCAAGCCAGCCAGCAAGCCCGCCGTTGCCCCGGCGCCAGTCTCACCGCCGGCAGAACCCGTCGCCAGCGCACAGCCGCCCAAAGCCGATATGCCCGCCGGCGACCAGGACCTGCTGGAGTGGTCCTTCGCCTACGCCGAGCGCCTGCGCCTGCTGCCCGCTGCCGACGTCGGCGCGGAGGTGACCGCGATCGGGGAGCCCGGTGGCAGTGCGCAACGGCAGATGCAGTTGGCCCTGGCCCTGCTTCATGCGCCCCCGCCGACCGACACGGCGCGCGTGCTCGGTCTCCTGCAACGCCTCATCAGC
>JAJPEW010000308.1 GCA_021166755.1 Hydrogenophaga sp.
ACTGCGCCATCAGAAAGGGCGCCGTGTGGTGGCTCAGACACCGGCAACGCGACGGCCAATCGCAGACGGTGATCCTGACCGTGCAGACGCCCGAACTGCTCTGAGCCGCCCCGATGGGGCCTGACAGGGCAGAGCGGGGACGTTTCTTTCCCTCAGGCTGCGGCGGTGTCGGCGGGTGTGGCTGCAGGCGATGCGGCTTTGGCGGGAGCTGCTTTCCTGGTTGCCGCCTTGCGGGCCGGCGCCACCTGGGCCGTCTTATTGGCTGCAGGTGCCTTGGCGGTGGTCACTGGGGCTTTGACGGGCGTTTCCTTCTTGACCGATGGGCGGCGAGCGACTGGCGCAGCGGACGCCTTACCCACCGTGGGGGCAATTGCTGCCTTGACGGCCTGGGTCTTCTCCGCCACCGGGCGGCCGGTCTTGAGCGAAGGCACCGCCGCAATGGCCGCCTTGAAGGCGGCTTCGTCGGCCTTGACCAGCAGCATCAGGCCGGCGCGCAGCAACTCGCTTTTCTTGACCGAAGTGCCTTGGGCAATGGCGCGGGTCTTGAGCGCATCAATCGCGGCGTACTCGCTCTTGGGGATGGTGAAGCTGTCACGGACCAGTTTGGGTTTGCGGGCTTTTTCCTCTGTGCTCATGGCAACTCCTTGTTAACGATATAAACAGTATATACCGTTATCCCTGATCGGTTCCCGGAGAGCAGCCACCCACAACCCGGTCAGCGGATGTCGGCGCTGAACTTCCAGTCGGTTTTTTGCCAGGCCAAGGCCTCTTCGCTCAACAGCCAGGCCGATTGCGGATAACGCTTGGCCCAGCCCGGTGTCGTGGTCACCTTGAAGGCGCCAGCCTTGAACGCCAGGCGGACCGCCTCGTACTCGGGCGTCTGCCGCGCGTGGCACAGGATGACCGCCAGGCGCAGGCAAACCAGCTGCTTGGCGAACAGTTCGTCGTTCAGGGACGACTCCATTTTCTTCAGCTTCCCGCGTTGCCCCAGCACCAGTTGGCTCATCCGGTGCAGCTCGGGAATTGAAAATCCAGGCGCATCGACGTTGTCCAGGATGTAGGCCCCGTGGTGATAGGAGCGGTCGTGCGAAATGTGGGTGCCGATTTCGTGCAGGCGCGCTGCCCAGGCCAGCTTCTGTGAGTAGCGGCCGCTCTGGGGATCCTCTGCGGCAATCTGGGCGAAGAGGGCGGTGGCCACGTCACTGACCCGCTTGGCCTGGCCCTCGTCGATCGAAAAACGCTCGGCCAGCCAGCGCACCGTGCGCTCACGCACGTCGGTGTCGTCACTCTGTCGGTCGATCAGGTCAAAAAGCGCTCCCTGGCGCAGAGCGCCCTGGGCCGGAATCATCTGCTGGATATCGAACAGGTCGAAGATAGCCCTCAGCACGCTCACGCCACCTCCGAGCACCGGCCGGCGATCGTCCTTGAGGCCGTCGATGCGAAGCTGGTCAAGGTTGCCCGCCTTGATCAGGCGATCCACCAGCCAGTCCAGACCTGAACGGGTCACGACACCGGATGCCCAGCCATTGGCCGCCAGCATGTCCGCCACGGCACTGACGGTACCCGACGATCCATAAGCGACCGTCCACTCGGTCGGCGGAAAGGTGTCCAGTGCTTCATCCAGCACCGCCTTGGCGGCGATCTCCGCCGTTTTGAAGGCGGCGGCCGTGAATTGCCCCCTCGCAAAATACTTGGTTGACCAGGCCACGCTGCCCAGACGGTAGGACTCCATCCGGCGGGCCTCGTAGTTCTGGCCCAGGATCATCTCGGTCGATCGGCCACCAATGTCGACCACCAGCCGCTTCTCATCGGATTGGGGCAGCAGGTGGGAAACGCCCTGATAGATCAGGCGTGCCTCTTCCTGGCCGGAGATGACTTCGATGGGAAACCCCAGGATGGCCTGCGCTTCGCGAAGGAAATCGTCGCGGTTGCGGGCCTCTCGCAGGGTCTGGGTGGCGACCGCGCGCACCTGCTGCTTCTTGAATCCGTGCAGGCGCTCGCCAAAGCGCGCCAGGCACTCCCACCCGCGCTGCATGGCCGCCTGGCTCAGTACCTTGTTGTCGTCCAGTCCGCCGCCCTGACGCACGGCTTCCTTGATGTATTCGATCCGTTCAATATGACCGGAGTGATAGCGGCCAATTTCCAGCCTGAAACTGTTGGAGCCGAGGTCAACTGCGGCCAGGAGGGTTCCGTTCTGCATGGGGTCCTTGTGGGGCCCGGCGCACTTCAGCCGGGGAAATCTAGCGTCAGCAAGGGGGTAATTGTCTCCGATCGGGGCCGCTATCGAGTCTGTCCGAGGTGAACGCGTCATCCGGGGCCTTTATGACAAATGTGTCTTGTCACAAAGATGTCACAGAGCGCATCTAGAGTCCAACCCGTCAACCAGTTTTTCCCCAACCAAGAGGACAACCGATGAACTCCAAGCGCACTCTGCTCAAGACCGTTGCCGCCGCCGCCCTGGCCACCATGGCCATGGGCACCGCCATTGCTGCCGACATCACCGGCGCGGGCGCCACCTTCCCGTTCCCGATCTACGCCAAGTGGGCCGAGGCTTACAAGAAGGAAACCGGCACGGGCCTGAACTACCAGTCGATCGGCTCGTCCGGCGGTATCCGCCAGATCCGCGCCAAGACGGTGGCTTTCGGTGCGACCGATGCGCCAGTCAAGGGTGAAGACCTGGACAAGGACGGCATGGTGCAGTTTCCAGCCATTATTGGCGGCACGGTGCCGGTCATCAATCTGGAGGGCTTCAAAAAGGGTGAACTGCGCGTGACCGGTCCGGTGCTAGCCGAGATGTTCCTGGGCAAGATCAGCAAGTGGAACGACCCCAAGCTGGCCGCCCTGAACCCGGGCAAGAACCTGCCGGACCAGCAGATCACCGTGGTCCACCGCGCTGACGGCTCGGGCACGACCTTCAACTGGACCGACTACCTGTCGGCTGTCAGCAAGGACTGGGCCGACACCGTGGGCAAGGGCGCAGCGGTGAAGTGGCCTGCACCCACCTCCGTCGGTGGCAAGGGCAACGAGGGTGTGGCCGCCAACGTGACCCGCATCAAGGGTTCGCTGGGCTACGTGGAGTATGCCTACGCCAAGAAGAACAACATGAACGTGATGGCCCTGCAGAACAAGGACGGCAAGTACGTCATGCCGGACGACAAGACCTTTGCCGCCGCTGCCGCTGGCGTGAACTGGTTCAGTGTCCCGGGCATGGGCGTCTCCATGGTGAATGCCGCCGGTGCCGAGAGCTGGCCGGTTTCCACCGCCTCGTTCATCCTCATGTACAAGGAACCGGCCAACAAGGCCGAGAGCGCCGAGGTGCTGAAGTTCTTCGACTGGGCTTTCAAGAACGGCAAGCAACTGGCTGTCGATCTGGACTACGTGCCGCTGCCGGACAGCGTGACCGCCGACATCCGCAGCAAGGTCTGGTCGCAGATCAACAACAAGTGATCCGCTGAGGACAAAGGCGCCCGGCATGGCCTGATGAGGCCATCGGGCGCTTTTTCAGATTCCGCAGACCGGAGCTTTCATGAACCTGGATACCCCCATGAGCGCCACCCCAGATCGCGCCGAGACCGGCAGTCCCCAGATGATCCAGATTGCCCGCCGGCAACAGATCCAGGACGCCATCTTCCACCGCCTCACCCAGGGCTTTTCCCTGCTGGTGTTGCTGGCCCTGATGGGCATCATCGTTTCCCTCTTCATCAATGCCTGGCCCACTTTCCAGAAGTTTGGCGTGCAGTTCATCTGGCATGTCGAGTGGGACATCATCAATGAGGATTTCGGTGCCGCGATCGCCATCGTCGGCACCCTGGCCAGTGCCGCCATTGCGCTGCTGATTGCCGTCCCGCTGGCTTTTGGCATCGCGCTGTTCCTGACGGAAACCTGCCCGGTGTGGCTGCGTCGCCCGCTCGGAACGGCCATCGAACTGCTGGCGGCCGTGCCTTCCATCATCTACGGCATGTTCGGCCTCTTCGTCTTTGCGCCCCTGTTTGCCGACTACATGCAGGTGCCCCTGCAGAAGGTCCTCGGCGGTCTCCCGCTGGTGGGCTTTCTGTTCGGTGGCGCCACCAACGGCCTGGGCATCATGGCGGCGGGCATCATCCTGGCCTTCATGGTCCTGCCGTTCATCGCGTCCGTCATGCGCGACGTGTTCGAGATCGTCCCGCCCATCCTGCGCGAGTCCGCCTACGGCCTGGGCTGCACTACCTGGGAGGTGGTGCGTCGTGTGGTGCTCCCCTACACGCAGAAGGGTGTGGTCGGTGGCGTCATGCTCGGTCTGGGCCGGGCCCTTGGCGAAACCATGGCGGTGACCTTCGTGATCGGCAACGCCAATCGCATGCCCACCTCGCTGTTTTCGCCCGGCACGTCCATCGCGTCGACGCTGGCCAATGAGTTTGCCGAGGCGGCCGACTTCCACCTCTCGACGCTGTTTGCACTGGGCTTCCTGCTGTTCGTGATCACCTTCGTGGTGCTGACCGCTGCCAAGATCATGATCAACCGTGCCGAGAAAGCCAAAGGGATCTGACATGGACTTCAATCATCAACTCTATCGTCGTCGCCAGCGTGCCAACGCGGTCGGTCTGACGCTGTCCATGGGCGCCATGGTGCTTGGCCTGGTGGTGCTGCTCTGGATTCTGGTCGTGCTGTTCAAGAACGGCCTGTCGGCGGTGGACTGGAACATGTTCAGCCAGGACACCCCGGCACCCGGCACCGAGGGAGGCGGATTGCGCAACGCGATCGTCGGCAGCCTGATGATGGTCGGTCTGACGGTGCTGGTTGCCACACCCATCGGGATTCTGGCGGGTGTCTACCTGAGCGAGTACGGTGACGAGAGCAAGACCGCCAGCCTGACCCGATTCGTCACCGACATCATGCTGTCGGCGCCGTCCATCGTGCTGGGTCTCTTTGTCTACGCCATCGCGGTGGCCACGGTCGGCAACTTCTCGGGCTATGCCGGCAGTCTGGCCCTGTCCCTGATCGCCGTGCCCGTGGTGGTGCGTACCACCGAAAACATGCTGCGTCTGGTGCCTGGCAGCCTGCGCGAGGCGGCCTTTGCGCTGGGTGCGCCCCGCTGGAAGGTTGCCACCATGGTGACCCTGCGGGCCGCCAAGAGCGGCGTGATCACCGGTGTGCTGCTGGCCATTGCCCGCATCAGCGGTGAGACGGCGCCTCTGCTGTTCACCGCGCTGAACAACCAGTTCTTCAGCACCGACATGGGCAAGCCCATGGCCAACCTGCCCGTGGTGATCTTCCAGTTCGCCATGAGCCCGTATGACAACTGGATCCGTCTGGCCTGGGGTGGCGCGCTGCTGATCACGCTGGCCGTCCTGGTCCTGAACATCCTGGCGCGCGTGGTCTTCCGAGAGAAGGTCGCCCGCTGATACGAATGCCGAAACAGGTGAATCACATGACAATCGCCACCCTCGAGAAAAACGCGCTGGAAGTGCGCAACCTCAACTTCTACTACGGCAAGTTCCAGGGCCTGAAGAACGTGTCGATGGACATCGCCGAGAACAAGGTCACGGCCTTCATCGGACCATCGGGCTGCGGCAAGTCCACGCTGCTGCGCACGCTCAACCGCATGTACAGCCTGTACCCCGGGCAACGCGCCGAAGGGCAGATCAACTTCTATGGTCAGAACATCCTGGATGCCAAGCAGGACCTGAACCTGCTGCGCGCCCGCATCGGCATGGTGTTCCAGAAGCCGACACCCTTCCCGATGTCGATCTATGACAACATCGCCTTTGGCGTCAAGCTCTATGAGAACCTGAGCAAGGACGAGATGGACGACCGTGTAGAGTGGGCCCTGACCAAGGCCGCCTTGTGGGGCGAGGTCAAGGACAAGCTGCACCAGAGCGGCCTGTCGCTGTCCGGGGGACAGCAACAGCGCCTGTGCATTGCGCGCAGCGTCGCGGTCAAGCCATCGGTCCTGTTGCTGGACGAACCGACCTCCGCACTGGACCCGATCTCCACCGGCAAGGTGGAGGAACTGGTGCACGAGCTCAAGAAGGACTACACCATCGCCATCGTGACACACAACATGCAGCAGGCCGCCCGCTGCAGCGACTTCACCGCCTACATGTACCTGGGCGAGCTGATCGAGTTCGGCGAGACCGAGCAGATCTTCTTCAAACCCAAGCGCACCGAAACCGAAGACTACATCACCGGCCGCTTCGGCTGATCAGGGAGACCGACATGGGTGACAAACACCTTTCCAGCCAGTTCGATGCCGAACTCAACTCCATCTCCACGCACGTTCTGGAAATGGGCGGGCTGGTCGAATCGCAGTTGCACCAGGCGATCTACGCTTTGGTTCACCTGAGCCTGGAGACGGCCGAGCAGGTGCTCGAGAACGAGAACCGGCTCAACCAGATGGAAGTGAACATCGACCACGAGATCATTTCCACCATCGGACGGCGCCAGCCCACCGCCCGCGACCTGCGCTTCCTGATGGCCATCTCTCGCACCACCCAGAATCTGGAGCGGGCCGGCGACGAGATCGCGCGCATTGCCCGCATGGTCAAATCCATCATCGAGGGCGGTTCGGCCCGGTCCTTGCCGATTTCCGAGCTGCGTCTGGCCTCCGATCTGGCCGCCGGCATGCTGCGAAAGACACTGGATGCCTTCGCCCGCCTGGACACCACCATGGCGCTGGCCATCATGAAGGAAGACAACGCCATCGATGTCGAGTACGACGGCTTCCTGCGCAAGCTCATCACCTACATGATGGAAGATGCGCGTACGATTTCGCCGAGTCTGGATCTGCTGTTCCTGGCCAAGTCCATCGAACGCGTCGGGGATCACGCCAAGAACATCGCCGAGCAGATCATCTTTATTGTCAAGGGCGAGGACGTGCGTCACTCGCCGTTGGCCAAAGTGGAGTCCGTGGTCGGATGAAAAAGTTGCCGCGTGTGCTGGTCGTCGAGGACGAGCCGGCCATTGCCGAACTCATTGCGGTGAACCTGCGCCACAACGGCTTTGCGCCGACGGTGGTGTTTGATGGCGAAGCCGCCCAGCGCGAGGTGGATGCCGTCCTGCCCGATGTCATCCTGCTGGACTGGATGCTCCCCGGGCAGAGCGGCATGGCGCTGGCCCGGCAGTGGCGCAAACAGGAGCGGACCAAGACCGTACCCATCCTCATGCTCACAGCGCGCAGCGACGAGACCGACAAGGTCCAGGGACTGGATGCCGGGGCAGACGACTACATCACCAAGCCTTTTTCCACGCAGGAACTGCTGGCCCGCATCCGCGCGGTGCTGCGCCGCCGCGCGCCGGAGATCGTCGACGACTCGGTGACCGTGGGCGAGCTGACCCTGGACGCTGCGACGTACCGGGTGAGTTTCCGCGGACAGGAACTCAAGGTGGGGCCGACCGAGTTCAAGCTGCTGCACTACCTGATGAAGCATGCCGAGCGGGTGCATACCCGTGGTACCCTTCTGGACAGGATCTGGGGGGATCATGTCTTCATCGAGGAGCGCACCGTGGATGTGCATGTCAAGCGCCTGAGGGAATCGCTGGGTGATGCCGCCAGCATGGTCGAGACCGTTCGTGGTGCGGGCTATCGCCTGACCGCACAAGGTCAGGCCCGAACGGCCGCATGATCCGCCGGGTCCTTGAGCCCGTCATCCTGGTTTCTCTCGGCGCCGTCTGGGGCTGGACCCAGGATGCCGCCACCTGGACGTACGCCGGTGCCTTGCTCGGTGCGGTGGCCTGGGGGGTGTTCGACGCCGTTCGCGCGGCCCGCCTGCTGGCCTGGCTGAACAAGCCGGATGCCTCTCGTGCGCCCCGTTTGTCGGGCGTGTGGAACGAGATCATCGAACGCACCCGCAAGCTGGTCAAGAAGCTGGAGAAAAAGGCCAGCAACAGCGACGCCCGTCTGGAGGACTTTCTCTCGGCGATCCAGGCCTCGCCCAATGGCGTGGTGCTGCTGGATGCGGACTGGAAGATCGAGTGGGCCAACCTGACTGCGGCCAGCCATCTCGGCTTCGATCCCCAGAGGGACCAGGGTCAGTACGTTCGCAACATGGTGCGCGCACCGGCGTTCAGCGCCTACCTGGCCGAGGCTGACTTCAGCCACGAGATCGACATCGACGGGCCTGGGCCACGCCCGTCCCAGCCGACACGCATCTCTCTGCAGATCCATCCCTACGGCAAGAAGCGCAAGCTGATGATCACGCGGGACGTCACAGCGCTTCAACTGGCCGAAACCATGCGACGCGACTTTGTGGCCAACGTCTCGCACGAGATCCGCACCCCATTGACGGTGCTCAGCGGGTTTGTCGAAACCATGCAGAGCCTGCCGCTGGAGGAAGCCGATCGCACCCGCTACCTGGGTTTGATGGCCCAGCAGGCCCAGCGCATGCAGACGCTGGTCAGCGACCTGTTGACCCTGTCCCGGTTGGAGGGAAGCCCGGCGCCCGGCGCCGGCGAGTGGATCGCAGCCCGGGAGCTGCTGGAGCACGTTCTGCAGGAAGCACGGGGTCTCAGTGCGGTGATCGCTGAGCCACCACACGACATCGCTGCGGATGCGGACGAGGAGATCTGGATCTCCGGTGCCAAGACGGAACTGCTCAGCGCCATGTCGAACCTGATGAGCAATGCGGTGCGCTACACACCACCAGGCAGAAAGATCAGTGCCGGATGGACACACCGCGAGGACGGATCGGCGGAGTTCCATGTCCGTGACACCGGGCCAGGCATCGCGGCCGAGCACATTCCCCGTCTGACCGAGCGTTTCTATCGGGTGGACCGAAGCCGGTCACGCGAGACCGGGGGCACCGGCCTGGGCTTGGCGATCGTCAAGCACGTGGTTCAGCGCCATGGGGGCCAACTGGACGTCACCAGCGAGCTGGGTAAGGGGTCCACTTTCATGCTCGTGATCCCAGCCTCCCGGGTGCGGGCTCGCTCAAGGCGCTGAGGCAGGTCGCACGCGCAGATACAGCAGCAAGCGTTCCTTGCGATCCGTCAGGCGGCGAACCGTGGCCTTGAAGGCCCACTCGGTCAGGTTCGTCCGCTCTGCCAGGCTGTCCTGCCGATCGGGCTCCACGATCAGTGCGCGGCAGGCGCCTTGACCGGGCTGACCGATGCGCACGAGCGTCAGCCCGCCGTGGTATCGCAGTGCAGATTCCTGGGCCTGGGTCAACCCATCGACGACCACACAGCTGTTGGCCGGCACCAGTGTGGCCATGCGCCGGGACAGTGGCCCGTAACTTCGCGCAAAGTCCAGAAGCGGCAGCCACAGACTCATGAGCAGGATCCAGCACAGGGTCGCGCCTGCAGCGGGCAGCACCAGACTCTTCCAGAGCGCCTGGCGGTGACGTCCCGCCCGCCAGCGCACCAGCCACAGCCAAGCGAGGGTTGAGCTCAGCCCCACCAGCAGCAGCCAGACGGAGAACTCCGGCTGGAAGCCGGGCGCCAGCTTGGCCACGTTGGCCGCAGGTTTGGCCGGAAAGCCGGTCATCATGGCCAACCAGATCACCCAGATGATCAACGCACAGCCCGAGAAGAACAGCAGGGTGAACCAGTCGATGAACGCCGAGACGCTGCGGCGCAGCGTCGGCAGCGCAAAGGCGGCGAGTGTGGCCATGGCGGGGAGGGCGAGCAGCAAGGCCCGATCCAGACGGTCCGTGGTCAGGCTGGCCACCAGACCAACGGCGGTCACCCACAGCGGAATCAACAAGTGTGGGCGCAGCCACTGGCGACGCCATCGCCATAGCGTCCAAAGTGCCAGGGGCCAGGCGGGCCAGGCAAACCACAGCACCATGCGGCCCCAGCGCTGCCATTCCTCGATGGCGGCGGGCAGGGCGGGGGAGACCATGGGCGCCAGCGTGTCCAGCCAGCCGGCCAGAAGCAGCAGTGCGGCCAGGGAGGTCGCGGCCAGCGGGACGCTCCAGCGTCGCGCATCGATCGCTGCAGCGGACTCCCAGTCGGATGATGCCCGGGGCGAACTGCCAGCCGCAACGATGCCGATCAGCAGTCCGGCACCAAGCAGCAGGGCTTGCCACGGCGCACCGCCAAAAACCAGCAGCACCGAGCCCATCAGCCATCCGACGACGCCTCGGTAGGGATGCCGGTTTTCCTGCAGCGCCAGCTGGGCGGCACCGTAGAACATGGCCGAGGTACCCGCCAGCCGCACCAGATCCGGGGTGCCTTCGTGCGACAGCTGCGCCAGGCCCAGACAGGCCATCAGGGCCAACAGGGCAGCGTCGGCCAGGGTGCGTGCATAGTCCCTGGGGTTGGCTTCTCCCCCGAATGCCAGGCTGACGGGTTGTGCCGCAGGTTGTCTGGCCAGGTGGTACACGCTATACCAGGTGCAAGCCAGCGTCAGGAGCAGCAGGGCAATGAAGGGCAACCTGGCGGCCGTGTCGGCTGCGAGGAAAGGCAACCCCTGAATGGCCCAGGCGCCCAACCAGTAGGCCAGCCAGCCGGGCACCTCGGCGGGTGCCCCCAGAACCCCAGGGTTCCACCAGTCACCACCCCGCGCGAGATCGAGCATGATCCCGAACGCGGTGACGTCGGCGGTTTTCCAGGGCTCGCGCCCGATGAAACCCGGCAGCACATAGGCGATGCAGAACAGCAGCAGCACGGGCCTTGGCAGGCGGCGAACCGCATCCTGGGTGACGATGGCGGGTGTGGTCTTGTTCACTGCGCAGGACTATACGGCAGGTGCATGAGTGCAATCAGGCGACAGGGGCCAAAAAAAACAGCCGGACAAGCCGGCTGTTTGTGTTGATCGGGCCAGGATTACTTGGCCGCGGTCTTTGCGTAGCGGTTGCGGAACTTTTCCACGCGACCACCCATGTTGTCCACGCTCTTTTGCGTGCCGGTGTAGAAGGGGTGCGACTCGCTGGAGGTATCAAGCTTGAACAGCGGCAGTTCACGGCCGTCGTCGGTCTTGCCCATTTCCTTGGTGTTCACACAGGAACGGGTGACAAACTTGAAACCGTTGGAGAGGTCCACAAACAGGACTTCGCGGTAGTTGGGGTGAATGCCTTCTTTCATGGCTGATCTTTCAGTTCAGGTGCGGCAGCCGCGGAAAACCCTTTTCTCCGTACTTGCCAGCAAGTTGCAAAGCCTTGGATTATATGAAATTTGCGACGAATCAGCCACCGCGACGCATCATGTCGAAGAACTCGGAGTTGTTCTTGGTGGCCTTCATGCTCTTGAGCACCATTTCCATGGCCTCGATTTCGTCCATGTTGTACATGAACTGGCGCAGGATTCGGGTCTTTTGCAAGATCTCCGGCTGCAACAGCAGTTCTTCGCGACGGGTGCCCGAACGGTTGAGCTGGATGGAGGGGAAGACACGCTTCTCATAGAGGCGGCGGTCCAGGTGGATTTCGCAGTTGCCGGTACCCTTGAATTCCTCGAAGATCACCTCGTCCATGCGGCTGCCGGTATCGACCAGCGCGGTGGCGATGATGGTCAGGCTGCCACCTTCCTCGACATTGCGCGCGGCGCCGAAGAATCGCTTGGGACGCTGCAGGGCGTTGGCATCCACACCACCGGTCAACACCTTGCCGGAGGATGGCAGCACGTTGTTGTAGGCGCGAGCCAGGCGGGTGATGGAGTCGAGCATGATGACGACGTCCTTCTTGAGCTCGACCAGACGTTTGGCGCGTTCGATCACCATCTCGGCCACATGCACGTGGCGGGCAGCCGGCTCGTCGAAGGTGGAGGCAATGACCTCGCCGCGAACCGTGCGCTGCATCTCGGTCACTTCCTCCGGACGCTCGTCCACGAGCAGCACCATCAGTTCCACATCGGGGTGGTTGGTGGTGATGGCGTGGCAGATGTGCTGCATCATGACCGTCTTGCCGCTCTTTGGGGGCGCAACGATCAACGCGCGCTGGCCACGGCCGACGGGCGCGATGATGTCGATGACGCGACCGGTGATGTTCTCGTCGGTCTTGATGTCGCGCTCAAGCTTCATCTGCTCCTTGGGGAACAGCGGCGTGAGGTTCTCGAACATGATCTTGTGCTTGTTCTGCTCGGGTGGCAGACCATTGATCTTGTCGAGCTTGTTCAGCGCGAAGTAGCGTTCCCCGTCCTTGGGAATGCGCACCTCGCCCTCGATCATGTCGCCGGTGTGCAGGTTGAAGCGCCGGATCTGGCTGGGCGAGATGTAGATGTCGTCGGTGGACGCCGTGAAGCTGGTGTCCATGTTGCGCAGGAAACCGAAGCCGTCTGGGAGGACTTCCAGAATGCCGTCGGCAAAGACCTGCTCCCCGGCTTTGGCGCGCTTCTTGATGATGGCGAACATCAGCTCCTGCTTGCGCATGCGGCCGGTGTTTTCAATCTCGAGGGCTTCGGCCTGCTTAAAGACTTCAGACACATGCAGTGCCTTGAGCTCGTTGAGGTGCATGGATTCGACTCCGTGGGGAGTGTCAGTGAATTCGGGGAGGTGGGCGCGATAGGCCGTGGGTCGGGCCTGCGCAGTGGACACCGGGCTGTGTCAGCCGGCTGGAAAAGATTATGACAGGAAAAAATGCGGCGCCGGAAAGGACCCGGGCGTTGCACCCGGGTCAGGCCGCAGACGATCAGGCCAGTTGCTGGTCGATGAACGCGGTCAGCTGGGCCTTGCTCATGGCGCCCACCTTGGTCGCTGCGAGCTGGCCATCCTTGAACAGCATCAGGGTCGGGATGCCGCGGATGCCGAACTTGGCAGGCACTTCGCGGTTCTCGTCCACGTTAACCTTGGCCACTTGCAGCTTGCCGGTGTAGGCGGAGGCGACTTCATCCAGGATCGGCGCGATCATCTTGCAGGGGCCGCACCACTCGGCCCAGAAGTCGACCAGCACGGGCGTCTGCGCGCTGAGCACATCTGCCTGGAAGCTGGTGTCGGAAACGTGTTTGATGAGGTCGCTGGCCATGGTCCGTCCTGTGGAACGATTGCTAGGAATGAAAGGGAGGGAAGGCGGGCATACTCGCCAATCAAGCGAGCATTCCCCAATACGATCAGATTGTGACAGAAACCGCATTTCCACGATGAGCCCCACCACCGAAGGCCCTGATGCGAACATGACCGCCAGGATGGCGGAGCCGCCTTGGGATGGGTGGTTGCTGCAACTGGAGCAGCGACTGGCCTCTGAGGGCGTGATGCCTTCCCGGGTAGTGGTGCTGCTGCCCTACGCCCAGATGATGGCAGAGGGGCGCCGTGCCTGGGCGGCGCGACACCCCAGCGGTCTCTCGCCCCGTTTTGAGACCACCCGCAACTGGGCGGCTGCGCTGGGGCCTTTTGTGCCGTCGGGCGACGACCTGACGGGTGACATGGCCAGGGACAGTCTGGTGGCGGCCGCTTTGCTGGATCGGGTGGCCGGACGTCGCGCTGACCGGTCCCTGCATCCGCTGCTGGTCTCCCGGCTGGTCGAGATGGCCCGCCAGATTGCCCCGCTGGCGGCCGCGCGGCCGCCGGGCGACCGGGCCGCCTGGGCGCAGTCCCTGATGGCTGAACTCGTCCCATCGTCGCAGACGCTTCAATGGGAGGGCCTGTTGGCCTCCCTGGCGCTCACCTGGGCCGGTCACTCTGCCTATTCGACCGATGCCCTCTGGGCACCGGTGGCCGAGCCTGGCGTGGTGGCGGACCTTTTGATCGTGATTCCCGGTTTTCAGGAAGATCCGTTGACCCAGGCCCTGCTGAACCGGTGGGGTTCGCGCGGGGACCGGGTGGGAGCCACGTTGTCCCCCCGCTCGCCTGTCGCATCGGCAGAGATCATGCTGCATGCCTGCGCAGATGCCCATGACGAAGCCGAGCGCGCGGCGGCCTGCGTGCTGGCTCACCTCCAGGCGGGACGTCGGCCGGTCGCGCTGGTGGCCACTGACCGGCTGCTGACGCGGCAGGTGACCGCCTTGCTGGCCGGCAGAGGTCTGGTGCTGGTGGATGAAACCGGCTGGCGCCTGTCGACGACGCACGCCGCCGCCAAGGTGCTGGCCCTGCTCAGGGCGGCTTCGCCCCGAGCCAGTCTGGATGACGTACTGGACTTGCTCAAGGCGGGCGATGCCTGGCCCCAGCGCCTGGTGGACCGGCTGGAGTCGGCAGCCCGTCGGCACGGGATCGCCAGTTGGTCTTCGGCTCGTGCCCATCCCACGCTGTCCCAGCTTCTGCCCGAAGGTTTTTCGTCCTTGCTCGAAGCGTTGCAGCCGTCCCGTTCTCTGGACCGCTGGCTGGCTGCGCTGCGTGAGGGATTGCGACAATGTGGATGGGACGGCTGGTTTGCCGGGGATGCCGCGGGGCAACAGCTGTGGGAGGTGCTTCGACTGGGAGAAGGGCGATCGCAGGAGCTCAGTGGCCTGCAGGGCCATCATCCAGGCGGGGAGGAGCGCTCGCCAACCTGGTCATTGGCGGCGTTCACCGGTTGGGTTCGGCAGGTATTGGAGTCCGTCAACTTCACGACCGACGCGGCTGCTCGCCCGGACGTGGTGGTTCTGCCCATGGCGCAGCTGCTGGGTCGACCGTTTGGAGCGGTGGTGGCCGCTGGTTGTGACGAAATACGCCTTCCCGCCTCACCGGAACTGCCAGGACAGTGGACCGCGGCCCAGCGCGAGCAACTGGGCTTGCCCGCCAGAGACGCCTTGGCACTGGCGGCGCTGCGGGCCTGGCAGCACCTGTTGACCCATCCTTCCATCGATATCCTGTGGCGCACCCAGGAGCAGACCGAGCAGATCCTCCCTGCACCCTGGCTCCGAACCATTGTCGAACGGGAGGCTGGGGCGGCCGTGGCGGCCCCAGACCCCAGGGCGATGAAGGTGGTTCAACGTGAACCCGCCGGACCACCGGCTTGCAGTGCCGCCGATCTGCTGCCGTCCAGCCTCTCCGCCAGCGCCTACCAGGACCTGCGGGATTGCCCATACCGCTTCATGGCGCTGCGGCAGTGGCGCTTGAAGGAAGACGAGGAACTGGACGACACGCCGGACAAGCGGGACATGGGACTCTGGCTGCATGCGGTGCTGGGGCGGTTTCATGAGGAGCGGCGCGACCGGCGGCACCCGGATGAGCCCGATGATCAGCGACTCGACCGCATCGCGCGCGAAGAGGCGCAGGCGCGTGGTCTGTGGGCCATGGACGGATCGGGGTCCCCTGGTTTCCTGCCTTTTCTGGCCGCCTGGCCGACCCTTCGGCAGGGCTATCTGAGCTGGCTCGGGCAGTACGAGGCATCGCCCGAACGCCCGGTGTTCGGCCAGACCGAGGCCTCGCTCTCGAGCCGGGTTGGCCGATGGCGTCTGGTGGGACAGCTGGACCGCATCGATGTATTGGAGCGCAGTTCGGATGGCACGTGCATGGTGATTGATTACAAGACCGAGCCGCGTGACAAGACCCGCGCCAGGGTATCTGAGCCACTGGAGGACACGCAACTGGCCTTCTACGCCGCGCTGGTGGATCCGCAAGGGACTGGCGCGGTCAGGGGCGCCTACCTGAGCATTCAGGACAGCGCCAGCGGCAAGGGCGTTGATGGTCCGACGCGGCTGTTCGAGCAGACAGAGCTGGCCAGAGCCCGCGATGCGCTGCTCCAGGCACTGCCTGCCGAGATGGACCGGATTGCTCAGGGGCACGTGATGCTGCCGCTGGGCGAGGGGCGGGTCTGTGAGTATTGCGCGGCAAGGGGTCTGTGTCGCAAGGATTTCTGGGAGCCGCAGGCATGAGCACGGAAGCGGCATATCGCGTCAACGGCCAGCTGGTGTCGCGCGAGCAGTTCTATCGGGTGGCCTGTGATCCGCAACGCAGCGTCGCTGTCGAAGCCTGTGCGGGCGCCGGCAAGACCTGGATGCTGGTCTCCCGCATCCTGCGGGCGCTGCTGGAGGGCACCGAGCCACAGGACATTCTGGCCATCACCTTCACCCGCAAAGCGTCGGCCGAGATGCGTGAACGATTGACGGTCTGGTTGGCCGACCTGGCGCGTGCGACCGACGAACGCAGGGAGCAGGAGCTGACCAGCCGCGGGATGTCGGCCGAGCAGGCGCGGCAGCTGGCGCCCTCCCTGCTCACGCTCCATGAGCGCCTGCTGGCCTGCGGGCGCCCGGTCCAGATCAGGACCTTTCACAGCTGGTTTGCATCCTTGTTGCGGATGGCTCCGCTGTCGGTGCTGCAGGAACTGGGGCTGCCACCGGAACATGAGCTGCTGGAAGACGACGAGGAGGCGGTGGCGCTGGCCTGGCCGCTGTTCCAGCGCGCCGTGGTGCAGGATGAGCACTTGCGCCAGGACTATCTGGACAGTGTGGCCCGTTTCGGTCGCAGCCAGACCGACAAGGCCCTGAAGAACGCCCTCGACAAGCGGGTCGAATTCTCCTTGTCGGATGAGGCCGGCCGGCTGGAGGCCTCGATCGAGCCCTTCGGGGCCCTGTATCCCGAGTGGTCGGGACTGCCTTCGCCACTGCAGATGCTGCAGGAGCCGGCCACACGTGAGCGTTGGCTCCTGAGGGCTCGGATTCTGGGGGCGGAAAAGAACAAGACGCCCCAGGACGCTGCCAATGCCATCGTGGATGCATTCGCGGGTACCGATGAACCACAGGCGATGGCCAGTCGGCTGGAGGCCTTGCGTAAGGCCTTCTTTGTAGCCAACGAGGACAGGCTCAAGCAGCACCTGGCCCGCCACGAGGCCGCCCAGCAGGCCGAGGCCGAGTTGCAACGCCTCCTGGCCGCCTGCCGGCAGGACGATGCCTGGCAGCACCAGCAGCGGATGACCCGCCTCACGCGGGTCCTGCTGGCCACCTACGCGTCGCTCAAGCGCGAACGCGGGTGGGTGGACATGAGCGATGTCGAGCAGGCGGCGCGCCGCCAGCTGGGCGACGCGGAACACTCCGGGTGGGTGCAGCAGCGTCTGGACGCGAAGGTGCGTCACCTGCTGGTGGATGAGTTCCAGGACACCAACCCGCTGCAGTGGCAGGCGCTGTACGGGTGGCTCAGTGCCTATGCCGGGGCGGGGTCTGGCGACGGTCCCCGGGTGTTCCTGGTGGGGGACCCGAAACAATCGATTTACCGGTTCCGGCGGGCCGAGCCGCAGGTCTTCCGGGCTGCACAGGCGTTTGTGATGAATGGATTGGGCGGCTCACTCCTCAGCTGTGATCACACGCGCCGCTGTGCGGTTTCTGTCGTGGACACGCTCAACGCCGTGATGACTGGTGCCAGCGATGATGCAGGGTATGCAGGCTTTCGACCGCACACCAGCGAGAGTCGGGACCCGGGCGAGGTGCTCGCACTGCCTCGCCTGGAGCGGGCCCGGGATGCGGGGCAGATCGCCGACACAGATACCGGCTCTGGCACCGGCGCGCATGACTGGCGCGACAGCCTGATCACACCTCGCGTGCTGCCGGAAGACAGCATCGCCACCCATGAAGCGCGGCAGGCGGCACGGTGGATCGCTCGGGAGCTGGCTGGCGGAGGTATCCGACCGGCGGATCTCATGGTCCTGTCGCGCCGTCGTGACCGCCTCAGCCGCGTGCACGAGGCCCTCACGGCGCTCGGGGTGCCGGCCGATGAACCCGAAAAGGCCGACCTGGCCGATAGTCCGGCGGTCCAGGATGTGGTCGCTCTGCTGGATGCGCTGGTCTCACCGCAGCATGACCTCAGCCTGGCACGCGCGCTTCGCTCGCCGATCTTTGGCCTGGACGAATCCCGGCTGACGCTGATTGCGAAGGCCCGGCGCGACTGGCCGGTGGGTGACCTGCAGTCAGAGCCTTCCTGGTGGGATGTCATCGGTCAGTTGGCCCGGGAGCCGGGGTGTGACGCCCAGTGGCCGGCCGTTGCGCAGCGATTGGCTCGCTATCGGGACTGGGTGAGCGCCTTGCCCCCCCACGATGCGCTGGTGGCCATCTATCAGGACAGCGACCTGATGGCCCGCTACGCTGCGGCGACGCCGACCCACCGGCGCGATGCCATGCTGGCTTCCCTGCGTGCCTTGCTGGGGCAGGCCCTCGCCCAGGACGGTGGACGCTATCTCACGATGTACCGCTTCGTCAGGGCCATCAAGGCAGGAGGCATCCGCCTGGGGGCCTCCGCGCGGCCGGACGCTGTCCGTCTGCTCACCATTCACGGTGCCAAAGGGCTGGAGGCCCACACCGTGCTGATGCTGGACACCGACGCCCCGCCATCACGACCGGACACCATGGGGGTGCTCGTGGACTGGCCGGGCGAACTCCCTCAGCCCCGGCGTTTCATTTTCCTGGCCAGTGAAAAGCAGCCACCCTCGTGTGCGGCCGCCGCCCTGGAGCAGGAGCAGCAGGCCCGGAGCCTGGAAGAACTCAATGCGCTGTACGTCGCCCTGACCCGAGCGGCTTCCCGCCTGGTGATCTCCAGCAGCGAGCCCCACCAGCGGGGATCGGTCACCAGCTGGTATGAAAGGCTCCGGCCGTTTCTCACGCTGCTGGTCGTGCAGGATGAGGCGCCATCGCCCCTTCGCTCCGTCGAACCCAAATCCCTGTACCTGCCGAGTCTCCCAGCCCTGCCTGAGCCAGTGCAAGTCAGTGCTGGCGCGCCAGAGCAAGGGGAGGGTGCTGGTCAGGACCGCGACGAAGACAGCAGTCACACGCGCCTGGGCCTGGCGCTGCATCGGCTGCTTCAGTGGGCGCCGACGCCTCCGTCGGGCTGGACCCCTTCAGACCACGGCATTCAGGCGGTGTGCCAGGAGTTTGCCCTGGATCCTGCACAGGGTCGGCAGGTCGCCAGCATGACCGAACGCATCCTGGGTGGCCCCGCCCGCTGGGTCTGGGACGATGCCCAGGTGGACTCCTGGGGCAACGAGGTCGAAATCTGGCTGGACGGCACGCTGTTGAGGATCGATCGCCTGGTTCGCCACCGCGAAAGCGGACACTGGTGGGTGCTTGACTACAAAAGCGCCCTGGCGCCCCAGACACAACAGGGGTTGCGGGAGCAACTGCAGGGTTACCATCGCGCGCTCGCCCTGGCGCAGCCCGCAGACACCATCCGTCTTGCCTTCATCAATGCCCAGGGCCAACTGATTGAAATTGACCCGCCCACATGACCTCTGACGCCCAGGAACCCCAGTCACTGCCGATTGCATCCGTGGATGTGGCCATCATCGGGGCCGGCCCTGCCGGTCTGATGGCGGCGCAAACCCTCGCGGCGCATGGCGTCGACGTCGATGTGTACGACGCCATGGCGTCGGCGGGACGCAAGTTTTTGCTGGCAGGCAGAGGCGGGCTGAACCTGACCCATGCCGAACCCCATGAGACCTTCGTGCGGCGCTATGGTGACCGGGCTGAATGGGTGTCAGCCTGGCTGGACACCTTGGACGGGCAGGCGGTTCGCGAGTGGGCGGCTTCCCTGGGCGTCGATACCTTTGTCGGTACTTCGCAGCGGGTATTCCCGGTGGGCATGAAGGCCGCGCCCCTGTTGCGGTCCTGGCTGCATCGCCTGCGTCATCCGCAGGACGGACAGGGACAGGTGCGCTTTCACATGCGCCATCGGTGGTGCGGCTGGTCCGACACCGACCCCGCAGGAGCCGGTGGCCTGATGATGACCGGTCCTTCGGGCGCTGTCCGCTTGCAGGCCAGGGTGTTGATCCTGGCCCTGGGCGGCGGCAGCTGGGCGCGGCTGGGATCCGACGGCGCCTGGGTGCCCTGGCTGGAGGAGGCCGGCGTGCCCGTGGCGAGCCTACGGCCATCGAATTGCGGTTTCGACCTGGCTGGCACACAGGCCAGCGCCGGGCAAACTGGCTGGAGCGAACACTTTCGCAGCCGTCATGCTGGAGAACCTTTCAAATCTGTCGTCCTGCGATTCGAGGACAGCCAGGGGCGCCGCTTTGAGCGCAAGGGAGAGTTCGTCGCCACCGACAGCGGTATTGAGGGAAGCCTGGTGTACGCGGCCTCAGCCATGCTGCGCGACGAGATTGCCCGGGCGGGAGCTGCGACGCTGACGCTGGATTTGCTGCCGGACCGCAGCCCGGACGATGTGCAGCGCCAGGTGTCGCACCCCCGCGGATCACGCAGTCTGTCGAGCCACCTCAAGAGCCGCCTGGGGCTGGACGGCATCAAGATGGCACTCCTCCACGAGTGCCTGGACCGTGCCACCATGAACGACCCGGTGTCGCTGGCGCGGTCCATCAAGGCACTGCCACTGACCCTGTCAGCTCCCCGCCCGATCGACGAAGCCATCAGCACCGCCGGCGG
>JAJPEW010000316.1 GCA_021166755.1 Hydrogenophaga sp.
GCAGGTGGACCGCCTGGGTGCCGGGCTCATCGTCGCTTCGATAGAAACGGGTAGCGCCTGGCGTGCTGATCAGCGCGTGTGCACCGGCCCCCACGCTCACCCGGATGTCCAGCGTGTCGCCACCGACGATGCCACCCGGCGGATGGACGATCACGTTGTGGCAGATCGACTCGCCTTCCGGGTAGAGGCTTTTGAAAATGCGCAGAGGGCCGTCATGCTCATGGCGCAGGACGGTCTTCTCTGCCTCTCGGTGGTAGCTCAACGCGAGACGGGCTTGCCAGGACACAGTGTCTTGTGGATGTCGTATCGAGGACACTCACCCCTGGCTGCCGCGGTGCGCCCAGCCGGTGGTGTGCTTCTCGATCCAGCTGAACAGTTCGTACATGACCATGGCCATGATCCCCACCACCAGCAGCCCGCTGAAGGCCAGCCCCATCTGCATGGAGCTGCCGGCGGAGATCAGCAGATAACCGATGCCCTCGTTGGCGGCCGTCATCTCCGAGACCGTGGTGCCCACGAAAGCCAGCGTGATGGCCACTTTCAATGATCCGTAGAAGTAGGGGAGGGAGCGCGGCAGACCGACCTTGACCAGCACATCCCAGCGCTTGGCACCGAGTACGCGCAGCACATCTTCCAGTTCGGGTTCGAGCGTGGCCAGGCCGGTGGCGATGTTGACCATGATCGGGAAAAAGCTGATCAGGAAGGCGGTCAGGATCGCCGGGCCGACGCCAATGCCGAACCACACCACCAGGATGGGCACGAAGGCCGCCTTGGGCAGGGCGTTGAACGCCGTCATCAACGGGTAGATGGCCGCATAGGCAATGCGCGAGGAACCGATCAGGAAGCCCAGCAGCACGCCCACCACGATCGCAACACCAAAGCCCGCCATGGTCACCCAGAAGGTGCGCCAGGCGTGCCCCAGGATCACCATCTTGTGCTCCATGGTCTGTTCCCAGATCCGCGAGGGGCTGGGGAAGATGAATTCGGACACGCCGAAGCCGCTGGTGATCACCTCCCAGACGACGACGATCGCGAGCAGCAGCAGCAAGGGAGACCAGCGTTCCAGCTGTTTTCGTTTCATGGTGAACCTCACTGTTGGATGACGGCGCCGGCCTTGCGCATGGCACCGATGTGGCCGCGCAGCTCATGGACGATGTCGGTGAACTCGGGGGTGTAGGTCACCTCCAGGTCGCGGGTGCGCGGGATCGGGATTTCTCGCCGGACCACAAAGCGGCCCGGGCTCTTGCTCATGCAGTAGACCGTGTCGGCCAGGAACACGCTCTCGCGCAGGTCGTGCGTGACCAGGATGACGTTGAACCGCTGGGCCTCCCAGAGGTCGCGCAAGGTGCACCACAGCTCCTCACGGGTGAACGCATCGAGGGCCCCGAAAGGTTCGTCGAGCAGCAGCATCTTGGGTTCATGGATCAACGCGCGGCAGATGCTGGCACGCTGCTGCATGCCGCCGGAGAGTTCCCAGGGGTATTTCTTCTCCATGCCGCCCAGTCCGACGCTGGCCAGCAGCTTTTTTGCCCGTTCCTCGAACTCCTTGCGCCGGTCCTTGAACTGGCTGCGGAAGGGCTCCACGATCTCCAGCGGCAAGAGCACGTTGTCCAGGGTGGTGCGCCAGGGCAGCAGGGACGGCGCCTGAAAGGCCATCCCCGAGATCTTCAGGGGACCGTTGACCGGTTGGCCGTCGATGGTGATCTTGCCCATGCTGGGCATCTTCAGCCCGGTGGTGAGCTTCATGAAGGTGGACTTGCCACAGCCAGATGGTCCGACGATGGCAATGAACTCGCCCTGCCGAACCTTCAGGTTGATGTCCTCGACCGCGAAGATGTTCTTGGCCAGCAGGTCGTCGTTGTAGGCCAGCCAGACGCCGTCGAAGTCGACGAAGGCCTTGTCGTTGGAGATGGCATCGGTCATGTTGGGTCCTGAAAAAAGGCCAGCTGCCGTGGCAGCTGGCCCAGGCCAGTTGAACTGGCGCGAGGCCGGATCACTTCCTGGCGGGCGGCAGGATGTTCAGATCGGCGGCCGGCGGCAGCATGGACGGATTCCACACTGCGTTCGGATCAATGCGTGTCTTGGTGCCGAAGGCGTCCGACACCTGGGAAGCCATCAACGCCAGGCGGGCAGGTACGGCCTGGCCAAAGCCCTCCTTGCGGGCGTCGGGGCTGGCGACCACGGCATCGATGGCCATCTGCAGGCGCCGGGTTTCCAGCGCCACGTTGATGATGCCGTCACGCGCTTTGACCGTTTCGATGCTGGCGGCGGGGTTCGCCATGACTTCCCTGGCCCCCTTGGCGAACGCAGCCAGGAATGCCTTGATGGCAGCCGGGTTCTCCTTGATCAGCTTGGGGCTGGCGATGATGGCGTTGCCATACAGTTTGACCCCGTGCTCTGCGTAGGGAAAGACGACCACGTCCGCCGGCTTGGCCCCACGTGCTTCCAGGTTCAGCAGCGAGGTGAACGAGAAACCCGTGATCGCGTCGATGTCGCCACGCACCAGCATGGTTTCACGCAGCGGCGGGTCCATGGCCGTCCAGGCCACGTTGCCCACATTGTTGGCTTTCTGGAAGATGGGGAACGCCTTGCGGCCGGCATCGAACACGGGGGCACCCAGTTTCTTGCCTGTGAGGTCACTGACCTTGGTGATGCCGCTTTTCTTGAGAGCCAGTACCGCGGCGGGTGTGTTGTTGTACACCATCATCACGGCCACTGGCTTGTTGGGCGCGTCCGGGTTGTTGGCGTGGAATTCCATCAGGGCGGCCATGTCGGCAAAGCCAATGTCATAGGTGCCCGAGGCGACGCGGGTGACGGTGCCGCCCGAGCCGTTGCCCGCATCGATGGTCACATCCAGACCGGCCGCTTTGTAGTAACCCTTCGCCGCCGTCTGCAGGAACAGGGCGGCGGGTCCCTCGAAGCGCCAGT
>JAJPEW010000321.1 GCA_021166755.1 Hydrogenophaga sp.
TCGGCGGCCGGGTGCTGGGCGATCAGGTCTTCAGGGAGGTGGAAGTCAAAGTCGGCGACGGTGAACCCGTGTGCCGGGGAGGAGGATGGAGTGCTCATGCGCTTGAGGGCCGGACCAGGCCCGTTCCAAGGTGATCGGGGAAAGGCATCACCCGAAAAGGTGGATAAAAATACAGGAAATGCAGGCAGAATTCTCCCATGTCCGCCGAAGCCGCCGCTGCCACGCCCTCAAAACCCTTGTCCGCGCCCCAGAAGGCGCTGCGCAAGCTGGGCCTGGTCCGCGACATCGACCTGGCCTTGCATTTGCCCTTGCGCTACGAGGACGAAACCCGCATCACGACCCTGCGCGATGCCCGTGACGGGCAGGTGGTGCAGCTTGAAGGCACGGTGACCCACCAGGAGATCAGCTACCGGCCCCGGCGGCAATTGCTGGTGACGCTGGACGACGGCACCGACACCTGCACCCTGCGTTTCTTCACCTTCTATCCCTCGCACCAGAAGGCGCTGGCGGTTGGTGCGCGGGTGCGGGTGCGCGGGGAGATCCGGGGAGGTTTTCTGGGACGCAGCCTCATGCACCCGGCCTTCCAGGCCGCCGGTGGTGACCTGCCCGATGCGCTCACACCGGTCTACCCCACCAGTGCGCAACTGCCCCAGCCCTACTTGCGCAAGGCGGTGGCTTCGGGTCTGCGCCGGGCGGACCTGGGCGAGACGCTGCCCACCGGGGTGCTGCAATCGTTGCAAACAACGCTCAGGGGATTGCATGCGCCGCTGATGAGCCTGCGCGAGGCATTGCACTACCTGCACCACCCGGGGCCGGATGTGTCGCTAGACGCGCTGGAAGACCACAGCCACCCGGCCTGGCAGCGGCTCAAGGCCGAAGAGCTGCTGGCCCAGCAGCTGTCACAGCTGGCAGCCAAGCGCGAACGAGATGCCCTGCGGGCACCGGTGCTCCCGCTGCGCAGTGGCGGCTTGCATGAGCAGCTGCTGGGGGCGCTGCCCTTCGGTCTGACGGCGGCGCAGCGCCGGGTGGGTGAGGAAATCGCGCGCGACCTGGCACGGCCGGTGCCCATGCACCGCCTGTTGCAGGGGGATGTGGGCTCAGGCAAGACCGTGGTGGCCGCGCTGGCCGCCGCCATCGCCATGGATGAGGGCTGGCAATGCGCATTGATGGCGCCCACCGAAATCCTGGCCGAGCAGCACTTTGCCAAGCTGGTCGGCTGGCTGGAACCCTTGCTGGCCCCCCTGGGCAAGCGCGTGGCCTGGTTGACGGGCAGCCAGAAGAAAAAGCAGCGCACCGAGATGCTGGAGCTCATTGCCAGCGGTGAGGCGGCGCTGGTGGTGGGCACCCATGCGGTGATCCAGGAGCAGGTGCAGTTCCGCAACCTGGCCCTGGCGATCATCGACGAGCAGCACCGCTTCGGTGTGGCCCAGCGGCTGGCGCTGCGCAGCAAGATGGGAGACGGCGCCTCTGACGTGGCCGGAGAACCGCACCTCCTGATGATGACCGCCACCCCGATCCCGCGCACCCTGGCCATGAGCTACTACGCGGACCTCGACGTCTCGACCATCGACGAACTGCCGCCCGGACGTACGCCGATCGTGACCAAGGTCGTGGCCGACAGCCGCCGCCTGGAAGTGATCGAGCGCATCCGCGCGCAGGTGGCCGAGGGGCGGCAGGTCTACTGGGTCTGTCCGCTGATCGAAGAGAGCGAGGCCCTGGACCTGTCCAACGCCACCGCGACCCACGCCGAGCTCAGCCAGGCACTGGACGGCGTCATGGTCGGCCTGCTCCACTCGCGCATGCCGGTGGCGGAGAAGAAGGCGGTGATGGCCCTGTTCAGCGAAGGGGTGATGGGGGTTCTGGTGTCCACCACGGTGATCGAGGTGGGTGTCGATGTGCCCAATGCGTCCCTGATGGTGATCGAGCACGCCGAGCGGTTCGGCCTGTCACAGCTGCACCAGTTGCGCGGCCGGGTGGGGCGGGGAGCAGCGGCCTCGGCCTGTGTGCTGATGTACACGCCGCCCGAGGGCGGGCGCCTGGGCGAGACAGCACGGGAACGCCTGAAGGCCATGGCCGAGACCACCGACGGCTTCGAGATCGCTCGCCGGGATCTGGAGATCCGTGGTCCCGGCGAGTTCCTGGGCGCCCGCCAGTCCGGTGCGCCGCTGCTGCGCTTTGCCGACCTGGCCACCGATACCCACCTGCTGGACTGGGCCCGGCAGGCGGCAGCCGAGATGCTGACGCATTACCCCGAAGCTGCCGAGCGGCACGTGGCCCGTTGGCTGGGTACCAAGGCCGAATACCTCAAAGCCTAGAAGCACGGGCAAAATACGCCCATGACGCTCACCGAACTCAAGTACATCGTCGCGGTGGCCCGCGAGCGGCACTTCGGCAAGGCGGCCGAAGCCTGCTTCGTGTCGCAGCCCACGCTGTCCGTGGCCATCAAGAAGCTGGAAGAGGAGCTGGAGCTCAAGATCTTCGAACGCAACGCCAGCGAGATCGCGGTGACGCCCCTGGGGGAGGAAATCGTCCGCCAGGCCCAGACGGTGCTCGAGCAGGCCGCCGCCATCAAGGAGATCGCCAAGCGTGGCAAGGATCCGCTGGCCGGCCCCCTGCGCCTGGGTGTCATCTACACCATCGGCCCCTATCTGCTGCCCAACCTGGTGCGTCAGGTGATCGAGCGGACCCCGCAGATGCCGCTCATGCTGCAAGAAAACTTCACCACCAAGCTGCTGGAGCAGTTGCGTCTGGGTGAAATCGACTGTGCCATTCTGGCCGAGCCCTTTCCGGACACCAACCTGGCCCTGGCGCCGCTCTACGACGAGCCCTTCCTGGCGGCGGTCCCGGTCAATCACCCGCTGGCCAAGGCCGACAGCATCACGTCCGAGGAACTCAAGCGCGAGACCATGCTGCTGCTGGGCACCGGGCACTGCTTCCGTGACCACGTGCTGGAGGTCTGCCCGGAGTTCGCGCGCTTCTCCAACGATGCCGAGGGCATCCGCAAGAGTTTTGAGGGCTCTTCGCTGGAAACCATCAAGCACATGGTGGCCGCCGGGATGGGCGTGACGCTCGTCCCTCGCCTGTCGGTGCCCAGTTCGGCGCTGGACGGGTCGGCGCCCGAGGATGCCGATTTTGGCGACTCGTCGTTCGTGCGCTACCTGCCCTTCCAGGGTGACCCGCCAACGCGCCGCGTGGTGCTGGCGTGGCGGCGCAGCTTCACCCGCTACGAAGCCATCGCCGAGTTGCGCAACGCCATCTATGCCTGCGAACTGCCGGGCGTCAAGCGGCTGTCCTGACATGGGAGCTGCGGCCATGGCGGCGCCTTCGCGCCTGAGTCTCTATCTGGACCTGATCCGCTGGAACCGCCCGGCAGGGTGGCTGTTGCTGCTCTGGCCCTCACTCTCGGCACTCTGGGTGGCGGCCGATGGCTTCCCCGGATGGCACCTGCTGGCTGTTTTTGTTGCGGGCACCATCCTCATGCGCAGTGCGGGTTGCTGCGTCAACGACATCGCCGACCGCGACTTCGATCGCCACGTCAAGCGGACCGCGGCGCGTCCGGTCACCAGTGGCCGTATCGGCGTCCGGGAGGCGCTGGCGGTCGGTGGCGTGCTGGCCTTGGTGGCTTTCCTGCTGGTGCTGACCACCAATCTGTCGACCATTGCCTGGTCGGTGGTGGGCCTGGTCCTTTCGCTCATCTACCCCTACGCCAAGCGCCATGTCTCCATGCCGCAGGCGGTGCTGGGGGTGGCTTTCAGTTTTGGCATTCCCATGGCATTTGCCGCGGTGCTGGGTGGACCCGCCTGGGAGCTGTTCGGTGCCCGCGCCGTCGCCGACGCTGCCAGTCCCGGTGTGCTGGAGAGCGTGCCCACCGAGGCGTGGTGGCTGATGGTCGGCAACCTGTTCTGGGTGCTGGCGTACGACACCGAGTACGCCATGGTGGACCGCGACGACGATCTGAAGATCGGCATGAAGACCTCGGCGATCACCCTGGGCGATGCCGATGTGCCGGCCATCACGGTGTTCTATCTGGTCTTTCTGGGCATCTGGACCGCGGTCCTCTGGGAGCAGGTGAATCTGGTGGTCTGGGCGGTCACGCTGGTCGTGGCGCTGGCGCAGGTGGTCTGGCACTACCAGCTCATCAAGGACCGCACGCGTGAGGGCTGCTTCAAGGCCTTTCGCCTCAACCACTGGCTGGGCTTCACCGTATTTGCCGGGGTGGTGGCGGGTCTGGCCTGAGGCTCAGGCACCGAATTCGCGCCCCAGCTCGGCGGCCCGTGCCTGTGCCGCTTTCAGGGCCTGGGCGAAGCGGTCCTTCATGCCCGAGGATTCCATCGATGTGATGGCCGCGTAGGTGGTGCCCCCTTTGGAGGTGACCCGCTCGCGCAGCACCTGCGGCGGGTCATCCGAGCGCTGGGCCAGCGTCGAGGCGCCGACAAAGGTGCCGACCGCGAGCTGATAGGCCACCTCGGGCGACAGGCCCATGGCTGCGCCCGCATCGCGCATCGCCTCCAGGAAGTAGAACACGTAGGCCGGGCCCGAGCCGGACAGGGCAGTCACGGCGTCCAGGTCGGCTTCCACGTTCACCCACACCAATTCGCCCGTGGTGCGCACTACTTGCTCGACCAGGGCCTTTTCGTCGGCGCTCACCGCGGCGCGCGCCATCAGGCCCGTCATGCCCAGGCCGACCAGGGCCGGGGTGTTGGGCATGGCACGCACGACGCGCTCGGTGCCGAGCCAGCGGGCGATGCTCTCGCTGGTGATGCCGGCGGCCACGCTCAGGTGCAGCGCGCCGACCACGTGGGCGCGGGCGGCTTCGGCGGCGTCCTTGAAGGTCTGCGGCTTGACGGCCCAGACCACCAGGTCGGACGGCTTGAGTTCGGCGCTGGCGGCGGGCAGCACGGTCATGCCAGGAAACTGCTGCGTGAGCCTGACGCGCTGCTCGTCCCAGGGCTCCACCACCTGCAGAGCGTTGACCGGGTGGCCCTGGCGGACCAGACCGCCGATGATGGCGCTGGCCATGTTGCCGCCGCCGATGAAGGTGATGAGGGGAGTCTGTGATGAGCTCATGGCCAGCCGTCCTGAATGTTGGGTCCGCTATTTTGCGACGACCCGGTGGACGCTGGCTTGCAGCAGACTGGCGATATCGGGTCAGGCCGCGACCGTCTGCCTCACGGCATGCTCCCATTGCGCCATGCGTTCCGTCGCGCGCTCGCGCGAAAGTGTCGGATGGAATACCCGCTCGGCCTTCCATTGGGCCGACAACTCTTCCAGGCCTGAGTACATCCCGGCATGCAGACCCGCCAGGTAGGCCGCGCCCAGCGCCGTGGTTTCGATGACCGCAGGTCTGACCACCGGGATGCCCAGCAGGTCGGCCTGGAACTGCATCAGCAGGTCGTTGACGCAGGCACCGCCATCCACCCGCAATTCGGCCACCGGCACGCCGCCGCTGGCCACCGCGTCGCGGCTCATGGCCTGCAGCAGCGAAGCGCTCTGGAAGGCAATGCTCTCCAGAGCGGCCCGGGCGATGTGGGCCATCGTTGTGCCGCGCGTCAGCCCGACGATGCTGCCCCGGCAATCCGGCTGCCAGTAAGGAGCGCCCAGGCCCGTGAAGGCCGGCACCAGCACCACGCCGCCGGCGTCGGGCACGCTCTCGGCCAGTGCCTGGACCTCGCTGCTGGATTCGATGGCGCGCAGGCCATCGCGCAGCCACTGCACCACAGCACCGCCAATGAAGACGCTGCCTTCCAGTGCGTACTGGGGCGTGCCGGGCGGCTGCGCGGCTGCTGTGGTGATCAGCCCGTTCTGGCTGATCTGGAAACGCTCGCCGGTGTGCATCAGCATGAAGCAGCCCGTGCCGTAGGTGTTCTTGGCCATGCCCGCCGAGAAGCAGGCCTGCCCGAACAGCGCGCTTTGCTGGTCACCGGCCACGCCGCCGATCACCAGCGGCGCACCCAGCCACGCCGGGTCGACTTCGCCGAACGGTGCGCTGGACGGCAGCGAGCGGGGCATCATGGCCGCGGGAATGTCCAGCGCCCGCAGAAGATCCGTGTCCCAGTCCTGCGTGTGGATGTTGAACAGCATCGTACGCGCCGCGTTGCTGTGGTCGGTCACGTGGGTGCGGCCCTTGGTGAGCTGCCAGATCAGCCAGCTGTCCACCGTGCCAAAGGCCAGTTCCCCCGCCTCGGCCTGCGCCCGTGCGCCGGGCACCTGGTCCAGGATCCATTTGAGCTTGGTGCCGGAGAAGTAGGCGTCGATCCGAAGTCCCGTCTTCTCCTGGACCACGGGCGTCAGTCCGGCATCCCGCAGGGCGGCGCAGGTGGCTTCGGCGCGGCGGTCCTGCCAGACGATGGCGTTGTAGACCGGTTCACCGGTGCGCCGGTTCCAGACCACGGTGGTCTCGCGCTGGTTGGTGATCCCGACCGCGCGGATATCCCTGGCGCTCAGGCCGGCTTTCGCCAGGGCCTCGCGGGCGGTCTCCAGCTGGGTCTGCCACAGGTCGCGCGGGTCGTGCTCCACCCAGCCAGGCTGGGGATAGATCTGGCGAAACTCGCGCTGCGCCATGGCCACCACGTGGCCGTCACGGTCGAAGACGATGCTGCGGGAGCTGGAGGTGCCCTGATCCAGGGCAAGCAGGTAACTCATGGGAAACACCAGGGAGAAAGGACGAAGAAAAGGGTTCAGTGGCTATCGCCTTGCTCGGCCGCCACCACGCATTCGACATGACCCTGGGCCAGCAGGTCGTCGAATGGCGCAGGCGGCGCCGCATCGGTGAACAGCACGTCGATGTCGTTCACATGGGCCAGTTCCACCATTGCCGGACGGTTGAACTTGCTGTGGTCTGCCGCCAGCCAGACCTCGCGCGACTGTTCGATGATGGTGCGCGCCACCTTGACCTCGCGGTAGTCGAAGTCCCGCAGCGTGCCGTCGGCCTCGATGCCGCTGATGCCGATCAGGCCGATGTCGACCTTGAACTGGCGCATGAAGTCCACCGTGGCCTCGCCGACGATGCCCTGGTCGGAGGCACGCACCTGTCCCCCGGCCACGATCACCTCGCAGTCCGGGTTGGCGCTCATCAGGGCGGCCACGTGCAGGTTGTTGGTGATCACACGCAGTCCCCGGTGGTGCAGCAGCTCCCGCGCCACCGCTTCCACGGTCGTTCCGATGTTCAGGATCAGCGAGCATCCGTTGGGCACGCGCCGGGCGATCGCGCGCGCAATGCCGTTCTTGGCCTCGGACTGCATGGCCTGTCGCTGCCGGTAGGCGATGTTCTCGGTGGTGGAGCCCGGCAGGCGCACGCCGCCGTGAAAACGCGACAGCAACCCGGCCTCGGCCAGGCGCTGGACGTCCCGGCGCACGGTTTGCAGGGTGACGCCGAAGCGTTCGGCCAGGGCTTCGATCGACTGCGGCCCTTGGGCGCGCACCAGATCGAGCATTTGTGTGTGGCGGGGAGCCAGATTCATGAAGGGAGATGTGACTTCGATCGTGATGACCCGAACATAACGGAAAACCAACCGTCGGTCCTAAGGGTAAGTACCGAATAAAAACGAAGAAAAACGAACATTAAAATCGGCGAAACGAACAAAACAGCAACGGCTTCGCGCCACTTCCAGGAAGACGAATGCAGCTATCTCTGGAGCAGGTGGGCAAGACGGTGGGCCCTGCGGTCCATCTCTATCCCATGAGTCTCTCCCCTGTGCCCGGTGCCGTTACGGTGCTTCTGGGTGCCACCCAGGCGGGCAAGACCAGTCTGATGCGCCTGATGGCGGGGCTTGATGTGCCCAGCCAGGGCCGGGTTCTCGTGGACGGCCGGGACGTCACGGGCATTCCGGTGCGCGATCGCAATGTCGCCATGGTCTACCAGCAGTTCATCAACTACCCGTCCATGACGGTGTTCGACAACATCGCCTCGCCCCTGAAGCTGGGCGGGCGGCCCCGTGCCGAAATTGACCAGCGTGTGCGCGAGATCGCATCGCGCCTGCACATCGACATCTTCCTGGAGCGACTACCGGCCGAGCTCTCGGGCGGCCAGCAGCAGCGGGTGGCTCTGGCCCGGGCTCTGGCCAAGGGTGCGCCGCTGATGTTGCTGGACGAACCGCTGGTCAACCTGGACTACAAGCTGCGTGAAGAGCTGCGCGAGGAGTTGTCCTCGCTGTTTTCTGCGGGCAATTCGACGGTCATCTACGCCACCACCGAGCCCTCGGAGGCCCTGCTCCTGGGGGGCTACACCGCCGTCATGGACGCGGGCGAACTGCTGCAGTACGGGCCCACCGCCGAGGTCTTCCACCAGCCTCGCTCCATCCGGGTGGCCCGGGCCTTCAGCGACCCACCCATGAATCTGGTGGAGGCCGAAGCGGTCGATGGCGGCCTGCGCCTGCGCGGCGGCGTCAATCTGCCGGTGGACCTGCCGGGTGAGGCTTCGCGCTCGGTCACCGTGGGGATCCGCGCCAGCGCGCTGCGGGAAACGGCACGCCCGGGTGACATCGGCATTCCGGGTGAGGTGGAACTCGCCGAGATTTCCGGCTCGGACACCTTTGTCCATGTGAACACGGCGCAGGGTGAACTGGTGGCCCAGCTCACCGGGGTCCACGAATTTGATCTGGGTGCGCACATCACCCTGCACATCGACCCGTCGCAGGTCTACGTGTTCGATCGGGCTGGTGACCTTGTTCGCGCACCCCGTCGCCAGGAGGTGAAGGCATGAGCCGCATCGATCTCGACCTGGCCCATTCCTACCGGCCCAACCCCTCGCAGGACAGTGACTACGCACTCCTGCCCCTGAAAATGAGCTTCGAGGATGGCGGTGCCTACGCCCTGCTTGGGCCGTCGGGTTGCGGCAAGACCACCATGCTCAACATCATGTCGGGGTTGCTGGTGCCTTCGCACGGTTCGGTCTGCTTCGATGGCCGGGATGTGACCCGGGCCACCCCCCAGGAGCGCAACATTGCCCAGGTGTTCCAGTTTCCGGTCATCTACGACACCATGACCGTGGCCGAGAACCTGGCATTCCCCCTCAAGAATCGCAAGGTGCCGGCCGATCAGATCCGCCAGCGTGTCGGGCAGATCGCTGAAATGCTGGACATGAGCCACCAGCTGGACATGCGGGCCGCAGGGCTGTCCGCGGATCAGAAACAGAAGATCTCGCTCGGTCGGGGTCTCGTCCGGCCGGACGTGTCCGCGGTCCTGTTTGACGAACCCCTGACGGTGATCGACCCGCACCTCAAGTGGCAGTTGCGGCGCAAGCTCAAGCAAATTCATCACGAACTCAAGCTCACGCTCATCTATGTGACGCACGACCAGGTCGAGGCGCTGACGTTTGCCGACCAGGTGGTGGTCATGACGCGTGGAAAGGTGGTGCAGCTGGGTGCGCCGGACGCATTGTTCGAGCGCCCGGCCCACACCTTTGTGGGGCATTTCATCGGCTCACCCGGCATGAACCTGCTGGAAGTGGATGCTCAAAACGGCTCGTTGCGGATCGGTGACCGGGTATTGCCAGTACCCCGTCCACTGCCCGAGGGCCCGCTGCGCCTGGGTATCCGGCCCGAGTACCTGCGGCTGGTGCCACTGTCGGAGCAAGGTTGCCTGCCTGGCACCGTGACGCGTGTCCAGGACATCGGAACGTATTTTCTGGTCACCGTCGATGCGGCGGGCCAGTCGCTCAAGGCCAGGTTGTCGAACGAGACCGCCATCCCGGGCATGGGATCGCTGGTCGGCCTGCAGATCCTGGGCGATCACACCTGTTTCTACCAGAACGAGGAGCTCGTCGCATGAGCGCCACCACCAAACCTGTCAACCAGAAAGCCTGGTTCCTGATCCTGCCCGTCTTTATTTGCGTGGCCTTCTCGGCCATCCTGCCGCTGATGACGGTGGTGAACTACTCGGTGCAGGACATCATCAGTCCCGAGCGCCGCGTGTTTGTCGGGACCGAATGGTTCGCGGCCGTCATGCGCGACGAAGACCTGCATGCCGCGCTCTGGAACCAGATGAAGTTTTCCCTTGCGGTGCTGGTGGTGGAAATCCCGCTGGGCATCGCCCTGGCCCTGGCCATGCCGGCGCAAGGCTGGAAGGCCTCGGCGACCCTGGTCATTGTGGCGCTGTCGCTGCTCATTCCCTGGAACGTGGTCGGGACCATCTGGCAGATCTTCGGCCGTGCCGACATCGGCCTGATGGGCCACAGCCTGGAACGTCTGGGCATCGAATACAGCTACACGGGGGATGCCACCCAGGCGTGGCTGACCGTGCTGCTCATGGACGTCTGGCACTGGACGCCACTGGTGGCGCTGCTGGCCTACGCCGGGCTGCGCAGCATCCCCGACGCCTACTACCAGGCCGCCCGCATCGATGGCGCCAGCAAGCTCTCGGTGTTTCGCTACATCCAACTGCCCAAGATGCGCGGCGTGCTGATGATCGCGGTGCTGCTGCGCTTCATGGACTCTTTCATGATCTACACCGAGCCTTTCGTGCTCACCGGCGGCGGTCCCGGCAACGCCACCACCTTCCTGAGCCAGTACCTCACCCAGAAGGCCGTGGGCCAGTTCGATCTGGGGCCGGCAGCGGCTTTCTCCCTGATCTATTTCCTCATCATCCTGCTGTTCTGCTTCGTGCTCTACAACTGGATGCAAAGCCTCGGCCAGGCCGAGAAAGAAGGAGCCGGCCATGCATGAGCGGCGTTTCCAGAAGCGGTCCCTGTTCCTGATCGCCTATCTCATCTTCGCCCTGTTGCCCATCTACTGGATGGTCAACATGAGCTTCAAGACCAACGAGGAAATCCTCTCCTCATTCAGCCTCTGGCCCCAGGCCTTCACCTGGGACAACTACAAGACCATCTTCACCGACGAGAGCTGGTACTCGGGCTACATCAACAGCCTGATCTATGTGGGCATCAACACGGTCATATCCCTGACCGTGGCCTTGCCCGCCGCCTATGCGTTCAGCCGCTACAGCTTCCTGGGCGACAAGCACGTGTTCTTCTGGCTGCTGACCAACCGCATGACGCCGCCGGCCGTGTTCCTCCTGCCGTTCTTCCAGCTCTACACCACCGTGGGACTGATGGACACGCACATTGCCGTGGCGCTGGCACACCTGCTGTTCAACGTGCCGCTGGCGGTCTGGATTCTGGAAGGCTTCATGTCGGGCATCCCGCGCGAGATCGACGAAACCGCCTACATCGACGGCTACAGCTTCCCTCGCTTCTTCCTCACCATCTTTCTGCCGCTCATCAAGGCGGGTGTGGGGGTGGCAGCGTTCTTCTGCTTCATGTTCAGCTGGGTGGAACTGCTCATGGCCCGCACGCTGACCAGCGTCAACGCCAAGCCCATCGTCGCCACCATGACCCGCACCGTCAGTGCCAGCGGCATGGACTGGGCCACGCTGGCGGCGGCGGGCGTGCTCACCATCGTGCCGGGGGCCATCGTCATCTGGTTCGTCCGGCACTACATCGCCAAGGGCTTCGCCATGGGGAGGGTGTGATGTTCGACTGGATGGCCTGGACCACCCCTGTTGCCGTGTTCTTCACCTGCATCGCGCTCATGCTGATCGGCATGACGGTGTGGGAGATCAAGTCCCCCACCGTCAAGCGCAAGGGCTTTCTGCCCATGGCCACCACCCGGGGCGACCGGCTCTTCATCGGCCTGCTGACGGCCGCTTACCTCAACCTCGCCTTTGTCGGCGCTGCCGAGTGGATCGGCGAACTGATGACGCTGGACGAACCGCCCAGCGTGTGGATCAGCTTTGTCGCCTCCATGCTTGTCCTGGCGCTGATCATGCGCAAGGGCTGATCTTTCACCGCAGGGAATACGGCCCGGCGCTGCCCCGGGGCCGTGGTGACCCACCCGCTTGAGGGGCAGCGCCCATTTCAAACCTGAGAGAAGGAGACACCGATGAAACTGCGTTACAACGCCCTCGCGCTGGCCGCCGCCTGCGCCCTGGGGGCCCAGATGGCCTGGGCCAATGAGGCTGCGGCAAAGAAGTGGATCGACAGCGAGTTCCAGCCGTCCACGCTGACCAAGGACCAGCAGCTGTCAGAGATGAAGTGGTTCATTGACGCCGCGAAGAAGCTCCAGGCCAAGGGCGTCAAGGAGATTTCCGTCGTCTCCGAGACCATCACCACCCACGAGTACGAGGCCAAGACCCTGGCCAAGGCCTTTGAGGAGATCACCGGCATCAAAGTCAAGCACGACCTGATCCAGGAAGGCGACGTGGTCGAGAAGCTGCAGACCTCCATGCAGTCGGGCAAGTCCATCTACGACGGCTGGATCTCCGACTCGGACCTGATCGGTACCCACTACCGCTACGGCAAGGTGCTCAACCTGACCGACTACATGAACGGTTCGGGCAAGGAGTGGACCAACCCGGGCCTGGACCTGAAGGACTTCATCGGCACCAAGTTCACCACCGCGCCCGACGGAAAGCTCTACCAGCTGCCCGACCAGCAGTTTGCCAACCTGTACTGGTTCCGCGCCGACCTGTTCGAGCGCAAGGACCTCAAGGACAAGTTCAAGGCCAAGTACGGCTACGACCTGGGCGTGCCGCTGAACTGGTCGGCCTACGAGGACATCGCCGAGTTCTTCACCAACGACGTCAAGACCATCGATGGCAAGCCGATCTACGGCCACATGGACTACGGCAAGAAGGACCCGTCGCTGGGCTGGCGCTTCACCGATGCCTGGCTGTCGATGGCCGGTACCGCCGACATCGGCGCGCCCAACGGCCTGCCCATCGACGAGTGGGGCATCCGCGTGGCGGCCGACAAGTGCACGCCGGTGGGCGCCTCGGTCGAGCGCGGTGGCGCCACCAATTCCCCAGCCGCGGTCTATGCACTGACCAAGTACGTCGACTGGATGAAGAAGTTCGCGCCCAAGGAAGCCACCGGCATGACCTTCGGCGAGGCCGGACCCGTGCCCGCGCAGGGCCAGATCGCGCAGCAGATCTTCTGGTACACCGCCTTCACGGCGGACATGACCAAGCCCGGCCTGCCCGTGGTGAATGCCGACGGCACGCCCAAGTGGCGCATGGCCCCGGGCCCGAACGGCCCGTACTGGAAGCAGGGCATGCAGAACGGTTACCAGGACGTGGGCTCCTGGACCTTCTTCAAGGACCACGACGCCAACAAGACGGCCGCCGCCTGGCTCTACGCCCAGTTCGTGACCGCCAAGACCACCTCGCTGAAGAAGACCCTGGTCGGACTGACCCCCATCCGCGAGTCCGACATCCAGAGCAAGGCCATGACCGACATGGCGCCCAAGCTCGGTGGTCTGGTCGAGTTCTACCGCAGCCCCGCCCGCGTGGCCTGGTCGCCGACCGGGACCAACGTGCCCGACTACCCCAAGCTGGCCCAGTTGTGGTGGAAGAATGTGGCCCAGGCGGTGACGGGCGAGAAGACGCCACAGGCCGCCATGGACACCCTGGCCAAGGAGATGGACGACGTGATGGCTCGCCTGGAGCGCGCCGGCATGGCCCAGTGCCCGCCCAAGCTCAACAAGCGGGAAAGCGCCGACAAGTGGCTCTCCGACAAGTCGGCGCCCTGGAAGAAGCTCGCCAACGAGAAGCCGAAGGGCGAAACCATCAACTACCAGGCACTGCTCGACGCCTGGAAGGCTGGCAAGGTGCGCTGATGCGCGGCCCATGCTGATCTGAAACCCCCGCACACACCCTCGGGTGTGTGCGGTATCCCATCATCCCATGAAACGCGCTGACATCCTTGACACCCTGAACCACCCGAAACCCTTCGATCTGGTGGTCGTGGGGGGCGGAGCCACCGGCCTGGGTGTGGCACTGGATGCGGCGCTGCGCGGTTTCTCCGTCGCCCTGTTCGAGTCAGACGACTTTGCCGGCGGCACTTCGTCACGCTCGACCAAGCTGTTGCATGGTGGCGTGCGCTACCTGGCCCAGGGCAATGTGGCGCTGGTCAGGGAGGCACTGGCCGAGCGCACCACCGTGCTGAACATTGCGCCACACCTGGCGCAGCCATTGCCGTTCGTCATGCCGTCCTATTCCTGGTGGCAGACGCCGTTCTATGGCATCGGACTGACGCTGTACGACCTCATGGCGGGCAAGGCGGGCCTGGGTCGTACCGAGTTTCTGGATCGCGCCAAGACCCTCAAGGCGTTGCCCGGTGTTCGTGGCGATGGTCTTCGAGGTGGCGTCAAGTACTGGGACGGCCAGTTCGATGATGCGCGGCTGGCCCTGGCGCTGGCCCGCAGTGCCGAGGCCGCTGGTGCGCTGATCCTCAATCACGCCAAGGTGGATGCCATCGAGGCGCTGGACGATGCATCCCGCGGTTTTGTCGTCAAAGTGAGTGACCGCTTCTCGGGGAAGGTCATGCATCTCACGTCCCGGTGCGTGGTCAACGCCACCGGTGTGTGGGTCGATGCCCTTCGGCAGCAGGCCGCTCCCCCTGGCCAGGCCCCAGCCCCCATGGTCAGTCCCAGCCAGGGCGTCCATGTGGTGGTGGACCGGGACTTCATGCCCGGCGATCATGCACTGCTGGTGCCCAAGACCCAGGATGGCCGGGTGCTGTTTGCCGTGCCCTGGCTGGGCAAACTCATTCTCGGCACCACCGACACACCCCGCCAGGACCTGCCACGGGAGCCCGACGCGTTCGCCGAGGAGCTCCGGTTCATCCGGGAGGAGGCTGGCCGAGTCCTTTCCCGCCCGGTGCGGGATGAGGACATCCGCAGCGTGTGGGTGGGTCTGCGTCCGCTGGTGGCCCCCCCGCAAGGGCAGGGCGGCGCCACCAAGGTGATCTCCCGCGAGCACACCATCGTGGTGGACGCCAATGGCCTGGTCACGGTCACCGGCGGCAAGTGGACCACCTACCGGGCGATGGCCGAAGATGTGCTCGAACGCTGTTTTGCCGCCGGTCTGTTGCCCAGACAGGGCGGCCACCAGACGGCCGGGCACCGACTCGTGGGCGCACCCGTCCCGGCATCGGCGCAAGTGCCTTTGCACGCCGCCCCGGGTTTGCATCTATTTGGTGCATTGGCCAGCGAGGTGGCTGCCTGTCCGGGAGCGCTGGATGAGTTGGGCATGGGGCTGACCGAGGGCATGGTCCGCTATGCGGTGCGGCATGAGCACGCCTGCACCGTGGAAGATGTGTTGGCCCGCCGCTGGCGTGCGCTGTTCCTCGATGCCCGTCAGGCCGCCGCCCTGGCGCCCGCCGTCGCCCGTATCCTGGCCGAGGAAGGTGCGCCCGACCCCGACCCGGCGGCATTCGTCGCCTTGTGCGACCACTACCTCCCGATCAGCGGTCGTTAAGAACTGCTTGACAGGCCTTCAAGGCTTTGCAACAATAGAGGGCTTCGCTGTCAAAAGGCGAAGATTTCTGCCCACCGAAGCTGGCAGATGTGGCCCCGGCGCCATGCCGGATGCTCCATCAGCATGGCGACGACGGGCCCAAGACTGATCGCTCCCGGCCGTGGTGGCTGGGGGGATTCAAGTTGGGACTTAAATCAAATGATTCAAACGCAATCTCGACTCGATGTTGCTGACAACACGGGTGCGAAGTCCGTGATGTGCATCAAGGTGCTGGGTGGCTCCAAGCGCCGCTACGCCAGCGTGGGCGATGTCATCAAGGTCAGCATCAAGGAAGCAGCACCGCGTGGCCGCGTCAAGAAGGGCGAGGTCTACAACGCTGTGGTGGTTCGCACCGCCAAGGGCATCCGTCGTCAAGACGGCGCTCTCATCAAATTCGACGGCAATGCCGCCGTGTTGCTCAACGCCAAGCTGGAGCCCATCGGCACCCGCATCTTCGGCCCGGTCACGCGTGAACTGCGTACCGAGAAGTTCATGAAGATCGTGTCCCTGGCCCCCGAGGTTCTCTGAGGAATCATCATGAACAAGATTCGTAAAGGCGATGAAGTCATCGTGATCGCCGGCCGCGACAAAGGCAAGCGTGGCAAGGTGGTGCTGCGCGCCACCGAAGACCGCGTGGTCGTCGAGGGCGTCAACATCGTCAAGAAGCACGCCAAGCCCAACCCCATGAAGGGTGTGACCGGTGGCATCGTCGAGAAGACCATGCCCATCCACCAGTCCAACGTGGCCATCTTCAATGCCGCGACCGGCAAGGCAGATCGCGTGGGCGTCAAGGTGCTGGCTGACGGCAAGAAAGTGCGCGTCTACAAGTCCAGCGGCGAAGAAATCAAGGTGGCATGACCATGGCACGCTTTCAAGACATCTATCGCGACAAGGTCGCGCCCGAGCTGACCCAGAAGTTCGGTTACAAGTCCCCGATGGAGGTGCCCCGCATCACCAAGATCACCCTGAACATGGGTGTGAGCGAGGCTGTGGCTGACAAGAAGGTCATGGACAACGCCGTGGGTGACCTGACCAAGATTGCTGGTCAGAAGCCGGTCGTGACCAAGGCCAAGAAGGCCATCGCGGGTTTCAAGATCCGCGAGCAGCAGCCCATCGGCTGCATGGTCACCCTGCGTGGCGCCCGCATGTACGAATTCCTGGACCGTTTCGTCACCGTGGCCCTGCCCCGCGTGCGCGACTTCCGTGGTATCTCGGGCAAGGCATTTGACGGCCGTGGCAACTACAACATCGGCGTCAAAGAACAGATCATCTTCCCCGAGATCGAGTACGACAAGGTCGATGCCCTGCGCGGCCTGAACATCAGCATCACGACAACCGCCAAGACCGACGAAGAGTGCAAGGCTCTGCTGGCTGGTTTCCGTTTCCCGTTCAAGAACTGAGGTGGCGCGTGGCTAAACAAGCACTACTCCAACGTGAACTCAAGCGCGAGAAGCTCGCCGCCAAGTTCGCCAAGAAATACGCCGAACTGAAGGCGACCGCCAACGACGCCAAGCAAAGCGACGAAGCCCGCGACGCTGCCCGTCTGGCTCTGCAGAAGCTGCCCCGCAACGCCAACCCGACCCGCCAGCGCAACCGCTGCGAGATCACCGGTCGTCCGCGTGGCACGTTCAACTATTTCGGCCTGGCCCGCGCCAAGGTCCGCGAATTGGCTTTCGCCGGTGAAATCCCCGGCGTGACCAAGGCCAGCTGGTAAGCCCTAGGAGAACCACAAATGAGCATGAGTGATCCTATCGCTGACATGTTGACCCGCATCCGCAACGCGCAGATGGTCGAGAAGGCCACCGTGTCGATGCCGGCTTCCAAGCTGAAGGCTGCCATTGCCCAGGTCCTGAAGGACGAGGGCTACATCGATGGCTTCAAGGTCGTGAACGACGCTGGCAAGAACCAGCTCGAGATCGCCCTGAAGTACTACGCCGGCCGTCCGGTGATCGAGCGCATCGAGCGCGTGAGCAAGCCTGGCCTGCGCATCTATCGCGGCCGCGATGCCCTGCCCCAGGTCATGAACGGTCTGGGTGTGGCCATCGTCACCACTCCCAAGGGTGTGATGACCGATCGCAAGGCGCGCGCCACCGGTGTCGGCGGCGAAGTGCTGTGCTACGTCGCCTGATGCGGGCATTGAGGAGAAACTGAAATGTCACGTATTGGTAAGCTGCCGGTCGTCGTCCCCGCCGGGGTCGAGGTGGCCGTCAAGGAAGACCAGATCAGCGTCAAGGGTGCCCTCGGTGCCCTGACCCTGGCCCAGAACGCCCTGGTCAAGATCGACAACAACAGTGGCTCGCTGTCGTTCACCCCGGTGAACGATTCCCGCGAAGCCAACGCCATGTCCGGCACCATGCGTCAGCTGGTGAACAACATGGTCAACGGCGTCAGCAAGGGCTTCGAGAAGAAGCTGTCCCTGATCGGTGTGGGTTACAAAGCCCAAGCCCAGGGTGCCAAGCTGAACCTGAGCGTCGGTTACTCGCATCCGGTCGAGATCGAAATGCCTGCAGGCATCAAGGTCGAGACCCCGACGCCGACCGAAATCCTCATCAAGGGCGCTGACCGTCAGCGCGTGGGCCAGATCGCTTCCGAAGTGCGCGCCGTGCGCCCGCCCGAGCCTTACAAGGGCAAGGGTATCCGCTATGCGGATGAGAAGGTCGTGATCAAGGAAACCAAGAAGAAATAAGGACCAGGATCATGTTGACCAAGAAAGAGCAACGCCTGCGTCGCGCCCGTCAGACGCGCATCCGCATTGCACAGCAAGGCGCCGTCCGTCTGACCGTGAACCGCACCAACCTGCACATCTACGCCAACGTCATCTCCGGCGACGGCACCCGCGTGCTGGCCTCTGCTTCTACCGCAGAAGCCGAAGTGCGTGCCCAGCTGGGCGCAGCCGGCAAGGGTGGCAACACCGCCGCCGCTGCCCTGATCGGCAAGCGCATTGCTGAGAAGGCCAAGGCCGCTGGCATCGAGAAGGTTGCCTTCGACCGCGCCGGTTTCGCCTATCACGGCCGTGTCAAGGCCCTCGCCGATGCGGCTCGTGAAGCCGGTCTGCAGTTCTGATCAGACGGGATACACAAAATGGCTAAATTTCAGGCAAACGTAAAGAACGAAGGCAACGACGACGGCCTGCGCGAGAAGATGATCGCGATCAACCGTGTGACCAAGGTGGTCAAGGGTGGTCGCATTCTCGGTTTCGCTGCGCTGACCGTGGTCGGTGACGGCGATGGCCGTGTCGGCATGGGCAAGGGCAAGGCCCGCGAAGTGCCGGTGGCCGTTCAGAAGGCCATGGAGCAGGCCCGTCGCAACATGATCAAGGTGTCGCTCAAGGGCGGTTCCATCCATCATGAGGTGCACGGTGAGCACGGCGCCGCCAGCGTGATGATGCTGCCGGCTGCCAAGGGTACTGGCATCATCGCCGGCGGCCCGATGCGCGCCGTCTTCGAAGTGCTGGGCATTACCGACGTCGTCGCCAAGAGCCACGGCTCGAGCAACCCCTACAACCTGGTGCGTGCCACGATGGACGCGCTGAAGAACTCGACCACTCCCTCGGAGATCGCTGCCAAGCGTGGCAAGTCGGTTGAAGAGATCCTGGGTTGATTGGAGCGATCATGACCACCCAAAACACCGTCAAGATCCAGCTGGTTCGCAGCCCCATCGGTTGCAAGCAGTCGCACCGTGACACGGTTCGCGGCCTGGGCCTGCGCAAGCTCAACAGCGTGAGCGAGCTGCAGGACACGCCCGCCGTGCGCGGCATGATCAACAAGATCAGCTACCTGGTCAAGGTGCTGTAAGCACAGCACCTGAAGAGGACTCATAAGTCATGGAACTCAATACCATTCAACCCGCAGCGGGTGCCAAGCACGCCAAGCGCCGCGTTGGTCGCGGTATCGGCTCTGGCCTGGGCAAGACCGCCGGTCGCGGTCACAAGGGTCAGAAGTCCCGCTCCGGTGGTTACCACAAGGTCGGCTTCGAGGGCGGTCAGATGCCCCTGCAGCGCCGTCTGCCCAAGCGCGGCTTCAAGTCTGCCAAGCTTCAGTTCAATGCCGAAGTGACGCTGTCCGATCTGAACGATCTGAACGTCGCTGAAGTGGATGTGCTGGTGCTCAAGCAGGCCGGTCTCGTCGGTCAGCTGGCCAAGCGCGTGAAGGTCATCAAGACCGGTGAAATCACGCGTGCCGTCACGCTCAAGGACATCACGGCCACGGCTGGCGCCAAGGCTGCGATCGAGGCTGCCGGCGGCGCTGTCGCCGCCTGATCCCGGGCAAACGACAAAGGCACTCTGTGGCAACCGGATCCACGACTCTGGCCAAGACAGGCAAGTACGGCGACCTGCGTCGCCGTCTGGTCTTCCTGCTGCTGGCGCTCGTCGTCTACCGCATCGGGGCTCACATCCCGGTGCCGGGGATCGACCCGGCCCAGCTCGAGCAGCTCTTCAAGGGGCAGCAGGGCGGCATCCTGAGCCTGTTCAACATGTTCTCGGGTGGCGCTCTCTCGCGCTTCACGGTGTTCGCGCTGGGGATCATGCCGTACATCTCGGCATCGATCATCATGCAGCTGATGACCTACGTGGTTCCGGCATTCGAACAGCTCAAGAAGGAAGGCGAGGCCGGGCGTCGCAAGATCACGTCCTACACCCGCTACGGCACGCTCGGTCTGGCGATCTTCCAGGCCATGGGCATTGCTCTGGCCCTGGAGGGTCAGGCAGGTCTGGTGGTCGATCCTGGCATGGCGTTCCGCCTGACGGCGGTGGTCAGCCTGGTGGCCGGCACCATGTTCCTGATGTGGCTGGGTGAGCAGATCACCGAGCGTGGTCTGGGCAATGGCATCTCGATCCTGATCTTCGCCGGTATTGCCGCGGGCTTGCCCAGCGCCATCGGCGGCCTTCTGGAGCTGGTCCGTACCGGTGCCATGAACATCCTGGCGTCCATCTTCATCATCGCTCTGGTGGTGCTGGTGACCTGGTTTGTGGTCTATGTCGAACGCGGTCAGCGCAAGATTCTGGTGAACTACGCACGCCGTCAGGTGGGCAACAAGGTGTACGGCGGTCAATCGTCACACCTGCCGCTCAAGCTGAACATGGCTGGCGTGATCCCGCCGATCTTCGCTTCGTCCATCATCCTGCTGCCGACCACCATCGTCAGCTGGGTCAGCACGGGTGACTCCACCCGCTGGCTGAGGGACATCGCTTCGGCCCTGTCGCCGGGGCAGCCGATCTACGTTGCCCTGTACGCGGCCGCCATCGTTTTCTTCTGCTTCTTCTACACGGCCCTCGTGTTCAACAGTCGCGAGACTGCCGACAACCTGAAGAAGAGCGGCGCTTTCATCCCGGGTATCCGCCCAGGTGATCAGACGGCGCGCTACATCGACAAGATCCTGCTGCGCCTGACGATGGCCGGTGCGATCTACATCACCGCAGTCTGTCTGCTGCCCGAGTTCCTGATCCTCAAGTACAACGTCCCCTTCTATTTCGGTGGCACCTCGCTGCTGATCATCGTGGTGGTGACGATGGACTTCATGGCCCAGGTGCAAAATTACATGATGTCTCAGCAGTACGAGTCGCTGCTGAAGAAGGCGAACTTCAAAACATCCCTCGGCGGCTGAGTTATGGCCAAGGACGACGTCATTGAGATGCAGGGTGAGGTGATTGAAAACCTCCCCAATGCCACCTTCAGGGTCAAGCTCGAGAACGGGCATGTGGTCCTGGGGCACATTTCCGGCAAGATGCGTATGCACTACATCCGCATCCTGCCTGGTGACAAGGTCAAAGTGGAGCTCACGCCCTATGACCTGACGCGTGCGCGGATCGTTTTCCGCGCCAAGTGACAGGTCAGCTGTCGTACGAATCTGGAAATTTAGGAGAAGACAATGAGAGTTTCGGCTTCCGTCAAGAAAATGTGCCGCAACTGCAAGATCATCAAGCGTCACGGTGTTGTGCGTGTGATCTGCACCGACCCGCGTCACAAGCAGCGCCAAGGCTGATTGGAATTCAGAGGACCAACATGGCACGTATTGCAGGTATCAACATTCCGCCGCACAAGCACGCCGAGATCGGCCTGACTGCGATCTTTGGCATCGGCCGCACCCGCGCCCGCAAGATCTGCGAGGCCTGCGGCATCGACTACAGCAAGAAGATCAAGGATCTGACCGACGCTGAACTCGAGAAGGTGCGTGACCAGGTCGGCCAGTTCACCATCGAAGGTGACCTGCGTCGCGAAACCACGATGAACATCAAGCGACTGATGGACATCGGCTGCTACCGCGGTTTCCGTCACCGCCGTGGCCTGCCGGTTCGTGGTCAGCGCACCAAGACCAATGCACGCACTCGCAAGGGTCCGCGCAAGGCAGCCCAGTCGCTGAAGAAATAATCGGTTTGAAGGATTTCCATGGCTAAGCAACAATCCAGCGCCGCCGCCCGTGTTCGCAAGAAGGTCCGCAAGAACATTGCGGATGGCATTGCCCACGTGCACGCCTCGTTCAACAACACCATCATCACCATCACCGACCGTCAGGGCAACGCTCTGTCGTGGGCGTCTTCCGGTGGTCAGGGCTTCAAGGGCTCGCGCAAGTCGACCCCTTTCGCGGCCCAGGTGGCTTCCGAGGTGGCCGGCCGTGCCGCCATTGAACAGGGCATCAAGAACCTGGACGTCGAGATCAAGGGTCCCGGCCCGGGTCGTGAGTCTTCCGTGCGTGCCCTGGGCGCGCTCGGTATCCGCATCACGTCCATCTCCGACGTGACGCCGGTGCCGCACAACGGTTGCCGTCCGCAGAAGCGTCGCCGTATCTGATGCGTGCCTCCGCTTGCCGGGTTTGACCGGCGCGCGGTACAATTCAAAGCTTTTTTGAGCGCCACCGCAGTCAAGCTGCGGTGGCATTTTTGCTAAGCCCACCGCCGCCGGTCAACGGACGGCTCCCGCGATGGTGTCCAGTTGGGCACCGGTTGCGGCAGATATTTCAAGGAAACCAACGTGGCACGTTACCTCGGCCCCAAGGCCAAACTCTCCCGCCGTGAAGGCACCGACCTGCTGCTCAAGAGCGCCCGCCGTTCGATCAGCGACAAGGCCAAATTCGACTCCAAGCCCGGCCAGCATGGCCGCACCTCGGGTCAGCGTACCTCCGACTTCGGCCTGCAACTGCGTGAAAAGCAGAAGGTCAAGCGCATGTACGGCGTCCTCGAGCGCCAGTTCCGCCGCTATTTCGCCGAAGCGGACCGCCGCCGTGGGAACACCGGTGCCAACCTGCTGTTCCTGCTGGAATCGCGCCTGGACAACGTTGTGTTCCGCATGGGTTTTGCTTCCACCCGCGCTGAAGCCCGCCAGATGGTTTCCCACAAGGCCATCACGGTGAACGGCAATGCCGTGAACATCCCCTCGTACTCGGTCAAGGCCGGCGACGTGATCGCCGTGCGCGAGAAGTCCAAGAAGCAGGCCCGCGTGATCGAGGCCCTGGAACTGGCCAAGCAGATCGGCTTCCCCGCCTGGGTGGAAGTGTCTGCCGACAAGGCTGAAGGCGTCTTCAAGAAGACCCCTGATCGCGACGAATTCGGTTCGGACATCAACGAATCGCTGATCGTCGAAATGTACTCGCGTTAATTTCGTTCCCGGTGCGCGCCGGTGGCGCCTCCGGGCCATGCTCCGTCTGCCTTATCGGTGTAACGAGCCGAGGGAACTGAAGGAAGTCTGAATGCTGAACAATCTGCTCAAGCCCAAAACCATCAACGTCGAGCACCTCTCGGCCAACCGTGCCAAGGTTACTCTGGAACCGTTCGAGCGCGGCTACGGCCACACCCTGGGCAACGCGCTGCGTCGCGTGCTGCTCTCGTCGATGGTCGGGCATGCGCCCACCGAGGTGACGATTGCTGGCGTCGTGCACGAGTACTCTTCCATTGACGGCGTCCAGGAGGACGTGGTCAACATGCTGCTGAACCTCAAGGGCGTGGTGTTCAAGCTCCACAACCGTGACGAGGTGACCCTGAGCCTGCGCAAGGATGGCGAAGGGATCGTGACCGCCGCTGACATCCAGACGCCTCACGACGTCGAGATCGTCAACCCCGGCCATGTGATTGCCACGCTGTCGGCGGGTGCCAAGCTGGACATGCAGATCAAGGTGGAAAAGGGTCGCGGCTATGTACCGGGCAACCTGCGCCGCAACGACGACGCCTCGCGTTCGCTGGGTCGCATCGTGCTCGACGCCTCCTTCTCGCCGGTGCGGCGCGTGAGCTACACGGTCGAAAGCGCCCGTGTGGAGCAGCGCACCGATCTGGACAAGCTGGTCCTCGAAATCGAGACCAACGGCTCCATCGGTCCCGAGGAAGCCGTTCGTGCCTCCGCCAAGATCCTGGTCGAGCAACTCGCGGTGTTTGCGCAACTCGAGGGTGCCGAACTCAACTTCGACGCCGCTCCGCAGCGCAGCTCGCAGCAGTTCGACCCGATCCTGCTGCGCCCGGTCGACGAGCTCGAACTCACGGTGCGTTCGGCCAACTGCCTCAAGGCCGAGAACATCTACTACATCGGTGACCTGATCCAGCGCACCGAGAACGAGCTGCTCAAGACCCCGAACCTGGGTCGCAAGTCGCTCAACGAAATCAAGGAAGTGCTGGCCTCGCGTGGTCTCACGCTCGGCATGAAGCTCGAGAACTGGCCGCCGGCTGGTCTGGACAAGCACTGATCACCAAGACCCCGTCAATCGTCTGACGACCCCTCCCAGTACCTGATCCGGCTGGGAGCAAAACACTGAAAGGAAATTACCATGCGTCACGGACACGGACTGCGCAAACTCAACCGCACCAGCGAGCACCGCCTGGCGATGTTGCGCAACATGATGAACTCGCTGCTGACGCACGAAGTCATCAAGACCACCCTGCCCAAGGCCAAGGAACTGCGCCGTGTGGTCGAGCCCATGATCACCCTGGCCAAGGAGCCGACCGTCGCCAATCGCCGTCTGGCGTTTGACCGCCTGCGCGACCGCGACGTGGTGGTCAAGCTGTTCGACGAACTGGGCCCGCGCTTCAAGGCCCGTCCCGGTGGCTACACCCGCATCCTGAAGATGGGTTTCCGCGTGGGCGACAATGCCCCGATGGCCCTCGTGGAACTGGTCGACCGCGCACCTGAAGCTGCCCCGGCAGCCGACGGCGAAAAAGCATGATATAATTCAAGGCTTGACGCGGAGTGGAGCAGCCTGGTAGCTCGTTGGGCTCATAACCCA
>JAJPEW010000009.1 GCA_021166755.1 Hydrogenophaga sp.
TCGTAGACCTCGGGTTTCTGCGCCAGGTCGGTGTAGCCGGCGTAGGGCAGGTTGCGGCGCTCGGCCCAGTTGCCCACGGCCTCGAAGTCGATGTTGACCATCACGCAGACCTTCTCGCGCTGATCACCGAAGGCCACGGCCTCCTTGATGTGCGAGAAGAACTTGAGCTTGTTCTCGACGTACTTGGGCGCGAACATGGCGCCGTCATGGGCGCCACCCTTGATGCGGCCCACGTCCTTGACGCGGTCGATGATCTTCAGGTGGCCGCTGGCATCGATGAAGCCGGCGTCGCTCGTGTGGTACCAGCCGTCGGCCGTCAGCACCTCTTCGGTGGCCTTGGGGTTCTTGTAGTACTCCTTGAGCAGGCCGGGTGATTTCACCAGGATCTCGCCGGTCTCCGAGAGCTTGATCTCCACGCCTTCGCAGGGCACGCCCACGGTGTCGGCACGGGCTTCGTGGTCGGGCTGCAGGCAGACGAACACGGCCGTTTCGGTCGAACCGTACAGCTGCTTGAGGTTGATGCCGATGCTGCGGTAGAAGCTGAACAGGTCGGGACCGATGGCTTCACCGGCGGTGTAGGCCACCCGCACGCGGCTCATGCCCAGGGTGTTGCGCAGCGGGCCGTAGACGAACAGATTACCCAGCGCGTACTTGAGGTTGTCGATGAAGCCCACCGCCTTGCCGTCCATCCTGGCCGGGCCCACGCGGCGGGCCACGTCCATGAACGCGTGGAACATCTTGCGCTTGAGCGCGCCGGCGTCTTCCATGCGGATCATGACGCTGGTCAGCAGGCCTTCGAACACCCGCGGCGGAGCGAAGTAGTAGGTGGGGCCGACTTCCTTGAGGTCGATCGTGACCGTGGCGCCCGACTCCGGGCAGTTGACCACGTAGCCAGCCACCAGCCATTGGGCGTAGCTGAAGATGTTCTGGCCGATCCAGGCCGGCGGCAGGTAGGCCAGCACCTCGTCCTGGTCCGTCAGCTTGTCGAACTTGCTGCCCACGGCGGCGCGGTCGATCAGCGTGCGGTGGGTGTGGACCACGCCCTTGGGATTGCCGGTGGTACCCGAGGTGAAGAACATGGCCGCCACGTCGTCGGGTTGGGCCTTGTCGATTTCTTCCTGGAACAGGTCGGGGTGGGCCTTGGCGTGGGCCTGCCCGGCACCGATCAGCTCGTCCAGTCCCGCCAGTCCTTGCTGGTCGTAATTGCGCAGGCCGCGCGGATCGTCATAGAAGATGTGCTGCAGCTGCGGGCACTGGGGCTGGATCTCCAGCATCTTGTCGACCTGTTCCTGGTCTTCCACCACCGCAAAGCGCACCTCGGCGTTGTTGATCGGGAAGATGCATTCGGCGGCGACGGCGTCCTGGTACAGCGGCACCGGAATCGCGCCCAGCGACTGGGCGGCCAGCATGGTGGCGTAGAGCCGGGGCCGGTTGGCACCGATGACCACCAGATGTTCACCGCGCTGCAGGCCGGCCTGGTGCAGTCCGCAGGCGATGGCCTGCACGAGATCGGCCATGTCGCGCCAGCTCAGGGTCTGCCAGATCCCGTATTCCTTTTCGCGCATGGCGGGGGCCTGCGGTCGCCGGGCGGCGTGTTCCAGCAGGAGCCGGGGGAACGTGGTCTGCATGCTTGTCTCCTTCGGCAAGGGGGACGGTGATGCCGGAAGGGCACACCGTTGCATTTCATTCTGGTGCGGATGGTAAGCAAGCATTTGACGTTATGTTGTCAGTTCGACGACAATTGACGGGTCAACCCTGCTAGGACTTTCCCTAGGCACCGGAGGTATTCAATGACCCTCTTCATGCCCCACCGATCCGGCAGCATCCTGCGAGAAAGGGCGCGCGCGCCGTCGGCGACCGAGCTGGCCGAGATTCCATGGATGGCCGTGCTCAGCGACGGTGAACGTCTGCGGGCGCAGGACGCCCTGCTGGTGGGGGAGACACAGGCGGGGGACTACATCTGCCGGGTGGGGCGCCCCGTCACCTACTGGTTCGGACTGCTCGACGGCCTGCTCAAGATGAGCAACGACGATTCGCACGGACCGGTCATCACCTTCACCGGCGTGGCGCCGGGCGGCTGGTTCGGCGAGGGCACGGTGCTCAAGCGGGAGATCTACCGCTACAACATCCAGGCGCTGCGCAAGAGCCGCGTCGCCGGGTTGCCGGTGGAGACCTTCCACTGGCTGCTGGACCACTCGATCGGTTTCAACCGCTTCGTGATGAACCAGCTCAACGAGCGACTGGGCCAGTTCATCGCGGCGCGCGAGATCGACCGCATCAACAACCCGGACCTGCGCGTGGCGCGCAACCTGGCTGCGCTGTTTCATCCCTTGCTCTCGCCCAACGTGGGCGGAGTGCTGCGCATCACCCAGCAGGAGCTGGCGTATCTGGTGGGCCTGTCGCGCCAGCGGGTCAACGAGGCACTGACCACCCTGGCGGACAAGGGCTGGATCCAGGTGGAGTACGGAGGCCTGCGGGTGCTCGACCTCCAGGCCCTGCGCTCCGGTGAACTCTGAGGCGCTGGCCGGTGGTCTCTTGTGCGGTCGGGCGTGGGATGATCGACGCATGACCGATCAGCCCAAGAAAACCCTGAAACTCAAGCCCGGCGCCTCGGAGGTCGGGGCCAATCCGCTGCGCCGCCCTGTGCGTTCACAGGCGCCCGCACGTGCGCGCCCCCTGTCCGAAGTACAGGCCGAACGTGCTGCCCGCCAAGCCGCCTGGGAAGCGCGTGCGCCTTCGCTGCGCGAACCGGGTGCCGATGGCCGTGGAGGCCAGCCCGACCGGCCGCCCCGCGCCTCGCGGGCCGACCGCTCCGACCGTCCATTGCGGGATGATCGTCCTGCCCGGCCGCAGCGACCGGATCGCCCTGCTGGTGGACGGCCCTCGCAGGACGAGCGCCGTCCTCGTGCCGCCGCCGGTGCGCCTGCGGCGGGACGGCCGCAGACCGCGCGCCCTGCGCCGCGCAGCGATGGCCTGATCCGGCTGAACAAGCGTCTGGCTGACCTGGGTCTGTGTTCGCGCCGTGAGGCCGACGAATGGATCGAGCGTGGCTGGGTGCTGGTCAACGGACAGACCGCCGCCATGGGGCTGGCGGTCAGCGAGACCGACCAGGTCGAGGTGCTGCCGGCCGCCCATCGACGGCAGGACAGCCGGGTCACCATCCTGCTGCACAAGCCGGTGGGCTATGTCAGCGGTCAGCCCGAGGACGGCCACGAGAGTGCCGCGGTGCTGATTCAGGCGAAGCACCAGTGGCGCAGCGATCCCCACCTCCGCCACAGCCCTGGCTGGCAACCCCAGCATGCCCGTGGTCTGGCGCCGGCCGGGCGACTGGACATCGATTCCACCGGGCTGCTGGTGCTGACCCAGGATGGGCGCATTGCCCGCCAGCTGATCGGTGAGGACTCGGACATCGAGAAGGAGTACTTGGTGCGGGTGCAGTGGGCTCCCGATGGACCCAAAGGGCCTGGCGTGGTGGCCCAGGATGTGCAGTCGGTGGTGCCACCGGGCGTGATCGAGCGACTGCGCCACGGGCTGAGCCTGGATGGACAGCCGCTCAAGCCCGCCCAGGTCGACTGGCAGAACCCCGAGCAGCTGCGCTTCGTGCTCAAGGAAGGCAAGAAGCGCCAGATCCGCCGCATGTGCGAGCAGGTGGGCCTGCACGTGGTGGGCCTCAAGCGCATCCGCATGGGCCGCATCGTGCTGGGCAACCTGCCGGTGGGCCAGTGGCGCTATCTGCGCGAGGACGAAGGCTTTTGAGCGGCAGCCCGACACCGCCCCGGCAGGTCCTGCGGCATGTGCGTCCGTCGGATCTGAAGGCGCTGGCCCAGCTGGTGGCCCAGGCCACGCATGGTGTGATCGACATCACCGAGGGCGTGCACCAGGCAGTGCACGGACGGCTGGGGCTGTCCGGTGCGGCGTCGGGACAGCGCACCGGCGGGCTGACAGGCCGGATCTATCAGGCCGTTCGGGGCGTGACCCGTCTGGTGGGGGCTGGCACCGATGCCGTGCTGACCGCTTTGCTGCCCCTGCTGGACGATCCGGTCACTCACCCGGAGGCTTCACCTCAGCGGGAGGCCATCCTTGCGGCCCTCAACGGCGTGCTCGGGGATACGTTGCAGGCCATGGGCAACCCGCTGGCCATGGCCATGGATGCTCGCGTGGGGGGCGTGCCACTGGCGTTGACGGCGAATGCCCTGAAAGTCCAGGTGCCGGATGCCCGTGCGCACCTGCTGCTGCTCGTTCACGGCCTGTGCATGCACGATGGGCAGTGGCAACGGGCAGGCCATGACCATGGCCTTCACCTGGCGCAGGCCTTGGGCGCGACGCCGGTCTACCTGCGCTACAACACCGGTCTGCACACCTCGGTCAATGGACGCGAGCTTGCCGTCCTGCTCGATCAACTGGCGGCCGCCTGGCCCGTGCCTCTGGAGCGCATCAGCATCATCGGGCACAGCATGGGCGGTCTGGTGGCGCGATCGGCGCTGGAGGTCGCCCGGCAGGCGGGTATGGATTGGCCCGGCAGCTTGCGTGACCTGGTGTTTCTGGGCACGCCGCACCACGGCGCGCCGCTGGAGCGGGCGGGTCACGGCGCGGACCTGCTGCTGGCCTCCAACCCGTTCACGGCCCCATTTTCTCGCCTGGGCAAGATACGCAGTGCCGGCATCACCGACCTGCGGCATGGCCATGTGCTCGATGCCGACTGGCAGGGGCGTGACCGGTTCGAATCCGGTGCTGACCACCGTGTGCCTTTGCCCCTGCCCGAGGGGGTGAGCTGTTTCGCGGTGGGCGCCACGCTGGCGGCGCGCCGCAGCCGGCTGGCCGAGCGCTTGACCGGCGATGGTCTGGTGCCGCTGGACAGTGCGCTCGGTCGTCATGACGATCCGGCGCGCTGCCTGGCGTTCCCCTCCGGGCATCAGTTCACGGTGTTTCGTACCGGGCATCTGGATCTGCTGTCCAGCCAGGCGGTGGCGCAGCAGATGCTCCAATGGCTGGGGCCGGCCTGAGTCCGGAGCGGGCCCTCACGGCGTCGGGCGCCCTTGACCCTTGAAATTCCGACGGGCATCCCCAATTGCCGCGCGAGGCGCTTTGCGCCGCGATCCCTCATTCCTTTCACCGCGATCCATCCATGAGCAAACAGACCCTGAATTTCCAGGCCGAAGTGGCCCAGCTGCTGCATCTGGTCACCCACTCGCTGTACTCCAACAAGGAAATCTTCCTGCGCGAGCTGGTGTCCAACGCGTCGGACGCCTGCGACAAGCTGCGCTTCGAGGCGCTGGACAAGGCGGAGCTGTACGAGGATGCGCCCAACCTGGAGGTGCGCGTGGCCTTCGACAAGGAAGCCAAGACCATCACCATCACCGACAACGGCATCGGCATGAGCCAGGCCGAGGCTGTGGAACACCTGGGCACCATCGCCAAGAGCGGCACCAAGGACTTCATGGGCCGACTCAGTGGCGACCAGAAGAAGGATGCCCAGCTGATCGGCCAGTTCGGCGTCGGCTTCTATTCGGGCTTCATCGTGGCCGACCGCATCGTGGTCGAGAGCCGCCGTGCCGGTCTGCCGGCCGCCGAAGGCGTACGCTGGGCCAGCGGCGGCACTGGTGACTTCGAGGTCGAGACGATCGAGCGCGCCGCGCGCGGCACCAGCGTGATCCTGCACCTGCGCGAGGACGCCACCGAGTACCTGAGCCACTGGAAGCTCAAGCAGATCATCGGCAAGTACTCCGACCACATC
>JAJPEW010000055.1 GCA_021166755.1 Hydrogenophaga sp.
GCGGCGCTGTCGCCCGTGGCGGGCGAGATCGAGGCCTGGTCCACCGGCGCACGCCAGCGCTGAAGCACGGGGCGCAGCAGCGCCACTGCGGCCAGCGTCACACAGGCCAGCACCACGCCGGTCTGCCAATCGAGGTTCATCATGATCCGCTCCAGAGCAAGGTGATGCGGTAGGTGATCCACGCGGCCGCGTAGGCCAGCGCGAACAGGTAGGCGGTGACGATGGCGGTGGACTTCCAGCCCCCGGCTTCACGCCGCACGGCCGCCAGCGTGGCGATGCACTGTGGCGCATACACGAACCACACCAGCAGCGACAAGGCGGTGGCCAGGGACCATTGGTCGGCCACCACGGCGCCCAGCGCACCGGCGACCTCGTCACCGGTGGCCGAGAGGGCGTACACCGTGCCCAGCGCGGCCACCACCACCTCACGCGCTGCCATGGCCGGGATCAGCGCCACGACGATGCGCCAGTCAAAGCCCAGCGGCGCGAACAGCGGTGCCAGCAGGTGGCCCAGGCGGCCGGCCAGGCTCATCTCGATGGCGTTGCCGGTAAAGCCGTCCGGCGGGGCGGGATAAGACGAGAGGAACCACAGCAGCACCATCAGCGCCAGGATGATGCCGCCCACCCGGCGCACGAAGATCCAGCCCCGCTCCCAAAGGCCGCGCGCGATGTTGCGGGCACTGGGAAAGCGGTAAGCCGGCAGTTCCATGAGCAGCGGCGTCTGGCGGCCCTGTGCCTGGCCCCGGCGCGAGACGATGAAGGCCACGGCCATGGCGCTGAGGATGCCGGCCAGGTACAGCGCAAAGAGCACCAGCCCCTGCAGGTTGAACAGGCCGGCGACGCTGCGGTCGGGGATGAAGGCGGCGATCAGCAGGGCATAGACCGGCAGGCGGGCCGAGCAGGTCATGAGCGGGGCGATCAGGATCGTGAGCCAGCGGTCGCGCCAGTGGCTGATGGTGCGCGTGGCCATGATGCCGGGCACGGCGCAGGCAAAGCTGGAGAGCAGCGGAATGAAGGACCGGCCCGACAGGCCCACGGTGCCCATGAGACGGTCCATGAGGAAGGCGGCGCGCGGCAGGTAGCCCGAGTCTTCCAGCAGGAAGATGAAGAAGAACAGGATGAGGATCTGCGGCAGGAACACCAGCACGCCACCCACGCCGGCAATGACGCCGTCAACCAGCAGGCTGCGCAAGGGACCGTCGGCCATGCGGGCGGCCACCTGCTCACCCAGCCAGCCCACCCCGGCCTCAATGGCGTCCATGGGCAGGGCCGCCCAGGCAAACACGGCCTGGAACATGAACAGCAGCACCCCCACCAGCAGCACCATGCCCCACAGGGGGTGCAGCACCCAGCGGTCAACCCGGTCGGTGAAGGCCCAGCGGCTGGCATCGGTCTGCACCGCGTCGGCCAGGATGGTGCGGACCCGGGCATTGAGTGCATCGGGGCCGGGAATGTCGGCATCACGGGCAGGCTGGGCGGGCGGCAGGCCCGACGACAGCAGGGCATCGAGTTGTGCCAGCAGCGCCAGGGCGCCGTCCTTGCGGACACTGATGGCGGTGACCACCGGCATGCCCAGCGCGGCCGACAGCCGTGCGGTGTCGATGCTCAGGCCTTGCGCCTGGGCCACATCGAACATGTTGAGCACCAGCACCATGGGCACGCCCAGGGCCTGGGCTTCGAGCACCAGGCGCAGGTTCAGCTGCAGGTGGGTGGCGTCGACCACGCAGACGAGCAGATCCGGCCGTGCTTCGCCGGCCTGGCGGCCGGTGACGACGTCGTGGGTGATGGTCTCGTCGTGGCTGAGCGGCACCAGGCTGTAGGTGCCGGGCAGGTCCAGCACCTGGGCCTGCCGGCCCTGGGGGGTGGTGATCCAGCCGGCCTTGCGCTCGACGGTGACGCCGGCGTAATTGGCCACCTTCTGCCGGGTGCCGGTGAGCAGGTTGAACAGCGCGGTCTTGCCGCAGTTGGGGTTGCCCAGCAGGGCCAGGCGGGGGGCGCTTGTGCTGCTCATCGGACGACCTCGGCCGCGTGCACGCGCAGCAGGGCCGCCTCATGGGCCCGCAGCGCAAAGGTGGACTGCCCCACCCGCACTGCCACCGGGCTACGGCGCAGCCAGCCGCGCGCCACGATGCGCACCGTCTCGCCGGGCAGGAAACCCAGCTCGGCCAGGCGGCGCTGGGTGCGTAGGCTCTCGGGGTCTTCGGTGGCAACGTAGCCGTGGATCACGCCCGGCACCTGCGGCGGCCAGACGTCTAGCCCGCTGGTGGACGGAGGGCCGGCGTCCGGCTCGGCGGCGTTGACGGGGGTCCAGGGGGTGGCGAGGGTGCTGTTCATGATGAGGAGGCCATCAGGCCAGTTCGCAATACAGGCATCCTAGGTAAATGAAATCCATTCGTATTTGTCTTTTGTCAAACTTTGCGCAGATCACCTTCTGAATCGCACCGCCGATCGGACAGATGCTTTAAGCCTCAAGCAATTTTGCTGATTGTTGGAAATAACCGACACCACGGTTTTTGTGCGGGTGCTACCTTCAGCGCCCATGAAAAAGCTCTGGGACATTTCCCCCCCTGTCCATGCCGGCGCGCCGGTGTTTCCGGGCGATACGGCCTACAGTCAGCAGTGGGTGGCCAGCATCGGCCCCGGCTGCCCGGTGAACGTGAGCGCGGTCACGCTCTCGCCCCACGTGGGCGCGCATGCCGATGCGCCCTTGCACTACGACCCGGAGGGTGCCGCCATCGGTGCGGTTCCGCTGGAGGCCTTCATCGGTCCCTGCCGGGTGATCCATGCCATGGGCTGCGGCCCGCTGGTGCGGCCCGAGCATCTGGCGCATGCGATGGAAGACCTGCCGCCGAGGGTGCTGGTGCGGGTGTATGAGCGCATGCCCCAGGACCGGTTTGACAACGACCTGCCCGCCTTCGCGCCAGAGACGGTGGCCCTGTTGGCCGACCGTGGCGTGGTGCTGATCGGCATCGACAGCGCCAGCATCGACCCGGCCGACAGCAAGACCCTGGACAGCCACCAGACGATCCGGCGCCGCGGCCTGCGCGTGCTGGAGAACCTGCTGCTGGACGACGTGCCCGAGGGCGACTACGAACTGATCGCCCTGCCCCTGAAGCTGACCACCTGCGACGCCAGCCCGGTGCG
>JAJPEW010000066.1 GCA_021166755.1 Hydrogenophaga sp.
CAAGTGCGCGCTGGCCCGCGAACATGGTGCCGAGTTCACCATCAACTACCGGACCGAGAACTTCACGCAGCGCGTCAAGGAAATCACCGGTGGGCAGGGCGTCAAGGTGGTGTACGACTCGGTGGGCAAGGACACCTGGGATGGTTCGCTCGACTGCCTTCGGCCTTTTGGCCTCATGGTGAGCTTCGGCAACGCCAGCGGTCCGGTGGCGCCGTTCTCTCCCGGCATCCTGGGCCCCAAGGGCTCGGTATACGTGACCCGCCAGACCCTGTTCACCCACATCAGTAGCCGCGAGCGGACCCAGGCCATGGCCGATGATCTGTTTGCCGTGGTGGCCTCCGGGCAGGTCAAGATCCGCATTGACCAGCGCTTTGCACTGGCCGATGCCCAGGCGGCGCACCGCAGCCTGGAGGGGCGCCAGACCACGGGTTGCACCATCCTGCTGCCCTGAGTGCCGCTCAGAAAGCCATGCCAGCGCCGATCGTGATGCCCGAGAACCTGACACCGCTGCCGCTGTAGTAGGACATGTAGTCCCCGGACACCGAGATGGGCCGCTGGCCAAAGCTTCTCCAGGGGGTCTGCATCTTGACGCCCACGCCGTACGACAGGCCGGCACCGGAGTCGGTGCCGGTGTACCCGCCGACGCTGGCGCCGGTGCTGGCAATGCCCACACGGGCAAAGATCTCGGACCCCTCGCCAATGATCAGACGGGGTTTGGCATAGACCCCGATCATCGTTCCCGCGCTCACACGGTACGGGCTGCCGTAGATACCTGTGCCGCTGAATCCACGCAGGCCGAAGCCCAGCATTCCCTCGGCGGCCAGCATGGGGTGGTAGTCGTACCCGACCACCGCGCGCAGCGCCACGGGTTTGCCGGAGATGCCGGAGCCGGAGATCCGGTAGTCCAGAAGGCTCAGACCCAGTTCGCCGTAGAGTCCGGCGTTCTTCAGACCTTGCGACTGCAACCCCTGATCAATGGCTTTCTCGGCTTTGGCTGCGCCGCCGGCGGCCTTCTTCTGGACGGCCTGTGCCGATGCGGTGGCCGCGCAGAGGCTGGTGGAGAGCACGAGTGCCGAAGCGATGAGTCGATGCATGGATAGTCCCTGAGATATGTGGAGAGTGGTCGGCCATGAAACCGGTTGGTTCCAGAGTTGAATAAAAAAGAGCTCCTTTGATGGAGCTCTTTGGTCACTCATGGCTCATTAATTATATCTTTGGAGCTAATATGACTCGTCTTCAGAGGGGATTGAGATCCCCAGAAAAGTGGATGAATCAGAACTTGAAGCCGACGCCGACCGTCACGCCATCGACCTTGATGCCCTTGCGGTCGTAGTAGTTCATGTAGTCGGCATTCAGGGACAACTGGGGCGTCAAGGCGAAGCTGGCGCCGGCGCCATAAGCAAAGCTGGTGCCCCGGTCTGATGCGCTGAGACCGCCCGAGCTGGCACTGACCTTGGTGCTGGCCACACCCGCCCGGCCGAACAGCTCCACCGTCTCGCCCAACTTCACCTTGGGCTTGATGAACGCGCCCACCACGTTGTCGACCTCGCCCTTGACCGACACACCGCCGATGCGGGTGGTGTCATCGTTCAGGCCGATGCCCAAGTGGCCTTCAACCGCGAGGTTGGGGTTGATCTCGTAGCCGACGATGCCCCGGATGGCCGAGGGTTCGACCTTGGCACCGAATCCGCGGTTGTCTTCCTTGAACGTGAGCTGGTTGTAGCCGATCTCGCCGTACAGGCCCTGAGCCTGGGCGCCAATGGCCAGCAGGGACGTGGTGGCCGCAATGGCCAGTGTGTGCAGTCGAAACTTCATGAAACCTCCTGGTTGGAACACATCATTGGCCCGGATGGACCAACATGAGGTTGGAGGTTGAGGTTCGTGCGCTGTTCCCGCCTGCCGGCCAACCGGAGGCAAAGAACGTGTCCAAACGTACCGGGCCGCCAGGTGCCGCCCGGTGTCCCGGTCAGGCGCTGACGGCCGATGGCGCCGGTGCCACGCTGGCAAGCGCCTGCTGCAGGTGTTGCACCGTGGCGGCCACATCGTGCCATTTGTCCAGGCCGAACAGGCCAATGCGGAAGGTCTTGAAGTCGGGTTTCTCGTCGCACTGCAGTGGCACGCCAGCGGCGGTCTGCAAGCCGGCGGCCAGAAATTTCTTGCTGTTCTGGATGTCCGGATCGTTGGTGTAGCTCACCACCACGCCCGGAGCCTGAAAGCCGGGCGCCGACACACTGGGAAAGCCGTGGCGCTCCAGCAGGGCCCGGACCGCGCGGCCCAGGGCCACCTGCTCATCGCGCACTTTGGTGTAGCCATAGGCCTCGGTCTCGGCCATGGTGTCGCGCAGGCGTTGCAGGGCGTCGGTCGGCAGCGTCGTGTGGTACGCGTGACCGCCCCCTTCGTAGGTCTCCATGATCTGCAGCCACTTCTTCAGGTCCATGGCGAAGGTGGTGCTCTGGGTCGCATCGATGGCCGCGCGGGCACGCTCGCTGAGCATGACCATCGCGCAGCAGGGCGAACTGCTCCATCCCTTCTGCGGGGCAGAGATCAGGATGTCCACGCCGGTGGATTGCATGTCCACCCACATGGCACCTGAGGCGATGCAGTCCAGCACGAACAGGCCACCGACGGCGTGCACCGCCTCGGCCACGGCCTTGAGGTAGTCGTCCGGCAGGATCATGCCGGCGGCGGTTTCCACATGTGGCGCAAACACCAGCGCCGGCTTTTCCCGGGCGATGGCGGCCGTGACCTCTTCAATCGGGCAGGGCGTCCATGGGGCCTGGGCACCTTCGCCCGTCTGGCGGGCCTTGAGCACGGTATGGCTGGCCGGGATGGCGCCCATGTCGAAGATCTGGGTCCAGCGGTAGCTGAACCAGCCGTTGCGGATCACCATCACGTGCTTGCCATGGGCGAACTGGCGCGCGACTGACTCCATGCCGAAGGTGCCGCTGCCAGGCACCAGGACGGCCGAATGCGCGCCATAGACCCGCTTGAGCATGGCCGAAATGTCGGTCATCACGCCCTGGAAGCGCCGGGACATGTGGTTGAGGGCACGGTCGGTGTAGACGACCGAAAACTCCAGCAGACCGTCAGGGTCGATGTGGGGCAGCAATCCGGGCATGGCGAGTCTCCGTCAACAGGTTTGACGGGCAGGTTAGCACATCGTCACCGGCTTTTGCGCACCCTCAGGATCTCGTCGAGGATCAGGGCCGCAGCACCGGCCGTGATCGCCATGTCGGCCACGTTGAAGGCCGGAAAATGCCCGCCATGGAAGATCCCGGCCAAGAAGCGCCAGTGGAAGTCCAGGAAGTCCACGACGTAGCCGTGTACCACGCGGTCGATCAGGTTGTTGCCGATGGCGCCCGCCAGGATGCAGGACAGCGCGAAGCAGAACAGCTTCTGGTTGGCGTGCGAGCGCAGCATCCAGAGAATGAACATCACGATGACCGCGCTCAGCCCGATGAAAAACCAGCGCTGCCAGCCACCGGCATTGGCCAGGAAAGAGAAGGCGGCGCCAGTGTTGTGAGCCCGGACGATATTGAAGAAGCTGGTGACGTAGGTGCTGTCACCGAGCCGGTAGTTGCCCAGGATCAGCCACTTGGTCAGCTGGTCCACCAGGACGATGCCCACGGCCAGGGTCAGCCAGGGCCACATCGACGCCTTGTTCTTTGCCATCAGGCCACCGTCCTCGTTTCGCCAGCGCCCGTGCCGGCCGCTTCGGCCAGATTGCTCACGCAGCGGCCGCACAGCGTCGGGTGGTCGGCGTGGGCACCCACATCATCGGCGTAGTGCCAGCAGCGTTCGCACTTGGTGGCGGTGCTGGGTGTGACGGTAATGGCCAGTTCGCTGCCGTCCACCACGGCCACGGCCGAGGTGATGGTGACGAACTTCAGGTCCGCACCCAGCGAGCGCAGCAGAGCGGCGTCATCCGCACCGGCGGTGATCGTCAACGTGGCCTGCAGCGAGGCACCCACCTGGCCGGCGGCACGCAGGTCTTCGATGGCTTTGTTGGCCACATCGCGGATTTCACGGATGCGCGCCCACTTGGCCAGCAGCGCCTCGTTGGGTGAGGGCAGGGCCGAGAAGGTCTCGAAGAAGATCGAGCCCTTGGTGGTGTCTTTGGCGAACACGGCCCAGGCCTCTTCGGCGGTGAAGCTGAGGATGGGCGCCATCCAGCGCAGCATGGCGTGGGTGATCTGGTGCAGCGCGGTCTGGGCCGAGCGGCGGGCCAGCGACTTCGGCGCCGTGGTGTACAGCCGGTCCTTGAGCACGTCCAGGTAGAACGCCCCCAGGTCTTCCGAGCAATACACCTGCAGCTTGCTGACCACCGGGTGGAACTCGTACACGTCGAAGTGCTTCAGGATCTCGGCCTGCAGTTCGCTGGCGCGGGCCAGTGCGTAGCGGTCGATTTCCAGCATCTGCTCCAGCGGCACGGCGTCGGTGGCCGGGTCGAAGTCGACCGTGTTGGCCATCAGGAAGCGCAGCGTGTTGCGGATTCGGCGATAGGCATCCACCACCCGGGCCAGGATCTTGTCGTCGATGTTCAGGTCGCCAGAGTAGTCGGTTGCACCCACCCAGAGACGCACGATCTCGGCACCCAGCTTGGTGGTCACCGATTGCGGCTCCACCGTGTTGCCCAGCGACTTGCTCATCTTGCGGCCCTGGCCGTCGGTGGCGAAGCCGTGGGTCAGCAGGCCGCGGTACGGGGCGCGGTCGTAGATGGCGCAGCCCAGCAGCAGCGAGCTGTGGAACCAGCCGCGGTGCTGGTCGTGGCCTTCGAGGTACAGATCGGCCTCAGGGCCCTGCGCATGCGAAGCGCCGTTGGGGTAGGCCTTGGCGTGGCTGCCGCGCAGCACGTGCCAGAAGGTCGATCCCGAGTCGAACCAGACTTCCAGGATGTCGGAGCTCTTGGTGTACTGCGGCGCATCGGCGCCCAGGATCTCTTCGGCCGTCACACGGCTCCAGGCCTCGATGCCGCCCTTTTCGACGATGTCGGCGGCCTGGTCGAGGATTTCCATGGTGCGCGGGTGCAGCTCGCCCGAATCCTTGTGCAGGAAGAAGGGGACCGGCACGCCCCAGGAGCGCTGGCGCGAGATGCACCAGTCGGGCCGGTTGGCGATCATGTCGCGCAGGCGGGCCTTGCCGTTCTCGGGGTAGAAGCTGGTGTGGTCGATGGCGTCCAGGGCCAGCTGGCGCAGGGTCTTGGGTGCCTTGTCCTTGGTGAAGACACCTTCGCCTTCGTCCATGCGCACGAACCACTGCGCCGCGGCGCGGTAGATCACCGGCGTCTTGTGGCGCCAGCAGTGCGGGTAGCTGTGGGTGATCGCCTGCGTGGCCATCAGGCGGCCGTGCTCGCGCAGGGTGTCGATGAGACCCAAGCAGGCCTTCCAGATGTGCTGGCCACCGAAGAGCGGCAGCTCGTCGGTGTAGACACCGTTGCCCTGCACCGGGTTGAGGATGTCGTCGTAGGCCAGGCCGTGCGCGACGCAGCTGTTGAAGTCGTCCACGCCGTAGGCGGGGGCCGAGTGCACGATGCCGGTGCCGTCGCTGTCGCTGACGTAGTCGGCCAGGTACAGTGGCGAGAGGCGGCGGTAGCTGTACTTGCCGCTGCCACTGTCCACATCGTGCAGCGGGTGGCGGAACACCTGGCCGCGCAGGGCCTCGCCCTTGGCCGTGGCCAGCACGCTGCCGGTCAGGCCGAAGCGCTCCAGGCACTTCTCGACCAGGCTGGCGCCCAGCAGCAATACGCCCTTGGGCGTGTCGACCAGCGCGTACTCCAGCTCGGGGTGGGCGTTGAGCGCCTGGTTGGCCGGGATGGTCCAGGCGGTGGTGGTCCAGATGACGGCGAAGGCCTGCTTGCCGTCAGGCAGGGCGCTCAGGCCGAAGGCCTGGGCCAGGCCCGCCGCGTCGTTGGACTCGAAGGCCACGTCCAGCGTGTCGCTCTTCTTGTCGGCGTATTCGATCTCGAACTCGGCCAGCGAGCTGCCGCAGTCGAAGCACCAGTACACGGGCTTGAGGCCGCGGTAGACGAAGCCGCGCTCGATCACGCGCTTGAAGGCACGGATCTGGCCGGCCTCGTTGGCCGGGTCCATAGTGCGGTAGGGGCGCTCCCAGTCGCCGAGCACGCCCAGGCGCTTGAAGTCCTCGCGCTGCTGATCGATCTGTTCCGTGGCGTAGGCGCGGCTCTTGGCCTGCATGTCGTCACGGCTGAGGTTGCGGCCGTGCAGCTTCTCGATCGCGTTCTCGATCGGCAGGCCGTGGCAGTCCCAGCCGGGGATGTACTGCGCGTCGAAGCCGGCCAGCTGGCGGCTCTTGACGATCATGTCCTTGAGCACCTTGTTCAGCGCATGGCCGATGTGCAGCTTGCCGTTGGCGTAGGGCGGGCCGTCGTGCAGCACGAACAGCGGAGCGCCCTGGCGGGCGTCGCGCAGGCGTTTGTACAGGCCGCCGCTGTTCCAGTCGGCCACCCAGCCCGGCTCGCGCTTGGGCAGGTCGCCGCGCATCGGGAAGGGCGTGTCGGGCATGTTCAACGTGGCGCGGTAGGCGCCGCCGGAGCTCTCGCCTTTGCCCTCGGCGCGGGCGTTGTCGTTCTTCGGGGCAGCGTGCTTGTCAGCCATGGTGGGTTCGGCTTTCTGGGAAATCGGATCGCGGGCCGGTCAGTGGGCAGCGGGGCTGCCTCAAGGGCAGGGCGTGTCGCCCCGGGCCTGTGACAGGGCGCGCCACCGTCGGGTCGGACCATTGACCGACCCCCTGGCAGCGTTAAATTCGGTCGCGGGTGGTCTGGCGACGCGTCTGGGCGTGCAGCGACGCGAAGTAGGCACGAGCATCATCGCAGTCCTTGGCAATGCCCCGGGTGAGGGCGGCCAGGCTGTCGTACTTGAGCTCGTCGTGCAGTTTGTGCAGCAGTTCCACCCGGATGATTTTACCGTAGGCCTCCCCTCCGGGCAGCGACGCCGACAGGTCAGCCGGCCAGTCCAGGCAATGGGTTTCCAGCAGGACGCGACCGCCGTTGACGTCGTTCGGGTCCAGCGAGGGCCTGACACCCAGGTTGGCCACGCCCGCAATCGGTGCCGCCGCAGGGTCGGGGTGGAGCCCGTGCACCTGCACGGCAAAAATCCCGCTGGCGGCCGGCTTCCAGTGCGAAAAGCGCAGGTTCAGGGTGCGGAAACCGTCACCGGCACCGGGCGTCGATTCGGCCAGCTGCCGGCCCAGCTTGCGGCCATGCACCACGTGTCCACTGATGCTGTAGGGGCGACCGAGCAAGGCTGCCACCCGCTCCATGTCACCAGCGGCCAGCGCATCCCGCACGGCCGAGCTGCTGACCCGGATGCCGTGCACCTCATAGCTTTGCATGCGGGCCACATCGAAGCCCAAGCGTTCGCCAGCGGCGTCCAGCATCGCGTAGTCGCCGGTGCGCCGGACCCCGAAGCGGAAATCGTCACCGACCAGCACGTACTTCACCCCGAGCGCATCCACCAGGATGTCGTCGATGAAGGATTCCGGGGGCTGGGAAGCCAGGCGCTCGTTGAAGGGCAGCACCACGCACTGGTCCACACCGCAGCGGGCCAGTTCCTCCAGCTTGTCGCGCAGGGTGGCGATGCGCGCCGGCGCCAGCTCCGGCTTGCGGTGCACCGCAGCAAAGTAGTCGCGCGGATGCGGCTCGAAGGTCATGACGCAGGACGGCACGCCGCGGTGGCGGGCTTCGTTCTGCAGCAAGGCCAGCATCGCCTGGTGGCCGCGGTGGACGCCGTCGAAATTGCCAATGGTCAGCGCACAGCCCTGGGACGGACGGGATGCCCGTGCGCTGCCCAGGGACAGGCCGCGAAAGATCTTCATGGTGTTCGGATGTGCGCAGCGCAGCGTCGGGATGCCCGCTGTCGCTGGATATTCATGGAATCTTGCTATATTGACACACAAGACGAGGCCCTGTCCTTGGGGGCAGGGCGCATCCGGTGACTTGTTTCGACGAAGGAGCCTGGTCTTGAAGGTCTTGAAGCTCTCCGCACAGGGGCTGCCGCAATCGTGGATCAGCCTGGAAGAAGCCGTGCTGCACTACGCTGCGGACGATGTCCGCTGGGAGGTCGGTGCCGAGATCGCGGTGTTTCACGGGGGCCACAACGCCATCACCGGCCGACAGTCCGTCATCACCGTCAACTCCATCATCGGCACCAAGGGTGTGCCTGGCATCAACCCCTTCGACCTGCGGCCCTCGCTGACCAACAGCAAGCTCTTTGCGCGCGACCGGAACCTGTGTGCCTACTGCGGGCAGCATTTTGGTGAAGACCACCTGACGCGCGAGCACATCGTCCCGCTGGCCCAGAACGGACGGGATCACTGGATGAACGTGGTGACCGCCTGCAAGGCCTGCAACCACCGCAAGGGCAACCGCACGCCCGAACAGGCCCGCATGGGTCTGCTGTACGCCCCGTATGTGCCGAGCCTCTGGGAAGACTTCATCCTGCGCAACCGGCGCATCCTGGCCGACCAGATGGAGTTCCTGATGGCCCATCTGCCGCGCAGCTCTCGCTTGCACGCCTGAGCGTCAAGCCGCTGCTTGGCGGCGTTTTTCCCGCTTTTCCCGCGATTGGCCTGATTGGCCCGGCTTAGGATCGGGGCATGACTGCTTCGCGTGCCTTGCGGGTCCTGGTGGCCGATGACGATCCGATCCAGCTTCGGCTGGCGGCCCGGTTGCTGCGCTCGCTCGGGCACAGCGGTGCGTTGGCCAGCAATGGTCGCATTGCGCTGGACCTGCTGGACAAGCAGACCTTTGACCTGCTGCTGCTCGACCTTCAGATGCCCGTGCTGGGTGGTCTGGAGACGCTGGCGGCCCTGAAGTCCCGCCGCGAAAGGGGCGTACCCACGGTGCCCGTCGTGCTGGTCAGCGGGGACGATCTCAGTCACAACTGGTCGTTCTACCGCGACGCTGGCGCCCAGGCTCACCTGGTCAAGCCGCTCGACATCGGTTCTCTGGGCGAGCTGCTCAAGCGCTGGGGCTGAGGGCTGAGTGATGTGCCGTCACTTTCTTTCTCAAGTCGTTGGCAGCACATCCGATATGCATTCAACGGCTTTACACCCATCCGCGTCAAGACAATTGGCCGCCACCACGACGCGATCCCGCTTCCAAGCATAGGGGTTTCCAATGCGCAAGAACCTGCCAGTCACGCAGAATGCGTATGACTTTCCTTCTGACCAGACCCTGATCTCGGTCACCGACCTCAAGGGGCGGATCACCTACTGCAACGCCAACTTCGTCTCGGTCAGCGGATATACGCGCGAGGAGCTGATGGGGCAACCCCACAACCTGGTGCGCCATCCGGACATGCCGGAAGAAGCCTTCCGCGACATGTGGGAGACCATCGAGAGCGGGTTGCCCTGGACAGCGCTGGTCAAGAACCGCCGCAAGAACGGCGATCACTACTGGGTGCGGGCCAACGCCACGCCGGTGCGCAGCGGCGACCGCATCGTGGGTTATCTGTCCGTGCGCAGCAAGCCCGGCGCCGAGGAGGTGGCGGCAACCGAAACACTGTACGCCACCATGCGTGCCGAAGCGGAAGCGGGGCGCCTGGTGCACAGGCTGCACCGGGGAGAGCTGGTTCGCGCCGGCTGGTTGGGCAAGCTGGGCCGAGCCCTCCGACCGGGCATCCGCGGGCAGCTGGTGCTGATCAGCGCCTGGGCTGCGCTGGGACCAGTCGTCAGTGCGCAGTTCGATGCCCCTCACGCCGTGACCGCGCTGGTGGGGCTGCTGACGGTTGCGTCGGGTTCATGGCTGGCCAATCACCTGACGCTCAAGCCGCTTCGGGGGGTGGTCGAGACCGCCAACAAGGTGGCCAGCGGCGACCTGACCAGCCTGGTCACGGTCGACGGTCGGGACGAGATCCGTCAACTGCAGCTGGCGCTGGCCCAGCTGGTGGTGTCGGTGCGCACCGTGGTGCGCGACGTGCGTCACGAGGTGGCCAACCTCCGTGGCGCCACGCACGAAATCGCGGCGGGCAACCAGGACATGTCGGCCCGCACCGAGTCGCAGGCCGCCAACCTCGAACAGACGGCTTCCTCCATGGAGGAAATCAACGGCACCACCCAGCAGACCACCCAGCTGGCCCGCGACGGCGCCCATGCTGCCCGGGACACCTCCGGCGTGGCGCGTCGCAGTCACGAGGCGGTGCTGGCCGTGGCACAGACGATGCAGGAGATCTCCGATTCCTCGCGCCGGATCGGCGACATCATCCAAGTGATCGAGGGTGTGGCCTTCCAGACCAATATCCTGGCCCTGAACGCGGCGGTCGAAGCGGCCCGTGCCGGCGAGCAGGGGCGGGGGTTTGCCGTGGTGGCGTCCGAGGTTCGGGCCCTGGCGCAGCGCACCACCGCAGCGGCCAAGGAGATCCGGCAGCTGATCGAGGAATCCCGCGAGCGCGTCGAAAACGGCACCCAGCGGACCGCCGAGGCGCGCACCCGCATGGACGAGGCCATGGGGTCGGTCGAGCGCGTGGCGCATGTGCTGGAAGACATCAGTCACGCCACGACGGAGCAGTCCACCGGGGTATCCAAGATCAGCACCGCACTGGTGGACATGGATGCCATCACGCAGCAGAACGCCGCCATGGTGGAAGAGCTGGCGGCGGCTGCCCACTCGCTCAACCACCAGGTCCAGCAGGTGCACGATTCGATTCGCGTGTTCCGCCTGACCGACAAAGACATCACCCTCGCCGAGGCCGATGCGGTGGCCATGCGCAAGGAATCCAAAGGCGCCGGTGGTGGCGAGGTCGACACCGCCAGCGTGCTGCAGGAGCATCAGCAGTACACCGTCGACCTGCGCAACGCGGTCATGCGCAAGCTCAAGCTCGAGGTGGATCGCTTCAGCCGCCCGGACTGCTGCCAGCTGGGCGCATGGATGTCGGGCGTGGGCGGTCAGCGGTATGGACACCAGCCGGCGTTTCGCGAACTGACCCGCCATCACCAGGCGGTTCACGCAGAGGCCGGCCGCGTGGCCGAGGTCATCAACCAGCAGCGCTACGCCGATGCGCAGGCCATGCTGGAAGCCGGATCGATCCAGCAGGCCACCCGTGCCATGACCGGCGTGTTCAAGAGCCTGACGGAGTAAGCGGAGAAACCGCAAGGTGCCCGCTGGGGCACCCTGCGACCGACCGGTGTCAGGCGAAGACGCCCGCCGTGTCTTCCATTCGGTCAGACACCTCACCCAGGTGGTGCAAGGTGTCGCCGTAGGTCATTTCCAGCTGGGTCAGCTTCTTGAAGTAGTGGCTGACGATGTACTCGTCGGTCACACCGATGCCGCCGTGCAGCTGCACCGCCTGCTGGCCCACGAAGCGCATGCTCTGGCCCAGCTGCACCTTGGCGCGTGCCAGGGCACGCCGGCGTTCGTCGGCGGGTGCATTGAGTTTGAGGCTGGCGTAATAGCTCATGGAGCGGGCCAGCTCCAGCTGCATCTTCATGTCGGCCATGCGGTGGCGCAGCGCCTGGAAGCTGGCAATCGGCACACCGAACTGCTTGCGCGTGTTCAGGTATTCGGCTGTCACGGCCACCGTCTTGTCCATCACACCCACCGCTTCGGCACAGACGCAGGCGATACCGATGTCCACCGCGTGTTCCAGAGCCGCCTGGCCGTTGGTGGTGATCAGGGTGGCCGGGGTCTGCGCCAGGGTGATGTCGGCCGCACGGCTGCCATCCTGCGTGCCATAGCCACGGGAGGTCACGCCACTGGCGCCACGCTCGACCAGGAACAAGGCCAGCTGGCCGTTGGCCATGGCCGGTACCACGAAGGCGTCGGCCTGGTCACCGGCCGGCACCACGTTCTTGGTGCCGCTGAGCTGCCAGCCACCACCGGCCTGAGTCGCGGTGGTCTTGCAGGCATCAAGCCGGTAGCGTGCGCCACGCTCCTGGTGCGCCAGCACCACCAGCGCCTCGCCGGCCGCGATTTTCGGCAGCCAGGCGGTCTTGACGTCGGCGCCGCCGTAGGCACCGATCACGCCGCTGGTGATCAGCGTCTGGCCGAAGGGCTCCAGCACGATGCCGCGTCCCAGTTCTTCCATCACCACCATGCCTTCGACCGGACCCATGCCCAGACCGCCGTCGGCCTCACTCACATACAGGCCGGGCAGGCCAAGTTCGGCCAGCTCGCCGTAGGCGCCACGGTCAAACCCACCCGCCTTCACGATGGCGCGCCGGCGCTCGAAGTCGTAGCCCTTGTCGACCCACTTGCGCACCGCATCGCGCAATTGTTCCTGGTCTTCGCTGAAATCGAAATCCATGTCTGTGTCTCCTCTCAGCCCAGAACGGTTTGGGCGACGATGTTGCGCTGAACTTCGTTGGAACCGCCGTAAATGGTGGTCTTGCGCATGTTGAAGTAGGTCGATGCCAGCGGCGCATTGGCCACCACGCCGCCGGGGAAGTTGCCCTGCCAGCCGGCTTCCATGGCTTCCTCGATGAAGGGCACACTGAACGGGCCGGCCGCCAGCATCATCAGTTCCGTGTAGCGTTGCTGGATCTCGCTGCCCTTGATCTTGAGCAGGCCGGCAATGTCCAGCGAGTTCTTGCCGGACTTCTCGGCCGACAGCACGCGCAACACCAGCATTTCCAGCGCCACGATGTCGACTTCCAGCAGGGCGATCTGGTCCCGGAAGCGCAGGTCGTCCCACACGCCCTCGGCCTTGGCGATGCGCTTGAGCCGTTCCAGCTCGCGCTTGGCGCGGTTGACGTCGGCGATGTTGGTGCGCTCGTGCGCCAGCAGGTGCTTGGCGTAGGTCCAGCCTTTGTTCTCTTCGCCGATCAGGTTTTCGGCGGGCACCTTGACGTTGTCGAACCAGACTTCATTGACCTCGTATTCGCCGTCGAGCAGCTTGATCGGCCGCACCGTGACGCCGGGCGACTTCATGTCGATCAGCAGAAAGCTGATGCCGGTCTGGGGTTTGCCTTCGGTGCTGGTGCGCACCAGGCAGAAGATCCATTCGCCGTACTGGCCCAACGTGGTCCAGGTCTTCTGGCCATTGACGATGTAGTGGTCGCCCTGCCGCTCGGCGCGGGTCTTGAGCGAGGCCAGGTCGGATCCGGAACCCGGTTCGCTGTAGCCCTGGCTCCACCACACTTCACCGCTGGCGATGCCTGGCAGGAATCGCTGCTGCTGTTCCGGGTTGCCGAAGGCCATGATCACCGGGGCGACCATCACCGGCCCGAAAGGCACGATGCGCGGCGCGCCCGCCAGGGCGCATTCCTCTTCAAAGAGGTGCTTCTGCACCGCGTTCCAGCCCGGACCACCGAACTGCTTGGGCCAGCCATAGCCCAGCCAGCCCTTCTTGCCCAGGATCTTCGCCCAGCGCTGCATGTCGTCGCGGCTCAGGCGCAGCGCGTTGTGCACCTTGTGGCTGATGTCGGCGGGCAGGTTGTCCCTGACCCAGGTTCGGATTTCCTCCCGGAAAGCCTGTTCTTCGGGCGTGAATGCCAGATCCATGTGTGTCTCCGTGTGTGGCAACAAACGACGGGCCTGCAGAGCAGACCACCCGAACAGTTTGGCACGACCGTTCGATTTTCCCCTGTCAGGGCTGCGACAGACCCAGCTGTTCGCTGAGGTTTTGCAGCAGGCGTTCCAGTTCGTCGACCCGTGCCTCCAGGGCCTGCAGGCGTTCCTCCGGCACGACGCCGGCTGGGCGGGGCGGCGCGTCGGCGGGGATGGACATGTCCACCGGTCCTCCCAGCAGGTGGGCCCAGCGCTGCTCTCTGGCACCCGGCGCCCGGGGGAGCTTGACCACCAGTGGCCCCCCTTTTTCCTCGGCGCGGTCCTGCAGTTCTTCCAGGAAGGCTTCGACCGAGGCAATGTCCAGGAATTTGTACCAGCGATCGGCGTTGATGCGCAGTTCACCGGCGGTCTGTGGGCCCCGCAACATCAGCAGGCCCAGCAGGACGGCCGACTGCTCCGGCACACCGACCCCCCGCTGGAAGTTGTGTTCGTAGCGGGTCACGCGCGAGCCGCTGGACTCGACCACCAGACTGAGTTCCCGCAGACCATCGATGGCTTCGCTGATCTCCGCCTCGCTCAGGTTCATCACCGGATCGCGGCTGGACTTCTGGTTGCAGCCCGTCTGCAGGCTGTTGAGCGTCAGCGGGTAACTGTCGGGTACCGTGCGGGCTTTCTCCATCAGGGTGGCCAGCACGCGGGCTTCGGCGGGGCTCAGGGGGCGGGATGTGAAAGAGTGGTTCATTACACTTGCGGGCTTATGTCTTCGGCGAACAACATTGTCATCCTGATTTCCGGCAGCGGCTCCAACATGGCGGCCATTGTCGAGGCGGCCCAGTCCCGCCACTGGTCAACCCGGTATGGTGCCCGGGTGGCCGCCGTGATCAGCAACCGGGCCGATGCGGCGGGGCTGGTGTTTGCGCGCGAACGGCGGATCGACACGGCGGTGGTCGACCACAAGGCACACGCCTCGCGCGAGGCCTTCGATGCCGCCCTGATGGCCGAGATCGACCGCCACCGCCCGGCCCTGGTGGTGCTGGCCGGCTTCATGCGCATCCTGACGCCCGGGTTTGTCCAGCACTACGAAGGCAGGCTGATCAACATCCATCCCAGCCTGCTGCCCGCTTTTCCGGGACTGAACACCCATCAGCGGGCCATCGATGCTGGCTGCCGATTCGCAGGCTGCACGGTGCACCGGGTGACGGCCGAACTCGATCATGGGGAATACCTGGACCAGGCGGTGGTGCCCATCCTGCCGGGCGATACGGCTCAGGTGCTGGCCGCCCGGGTGCTCTCCCAGGAGCATCTGATCTATCCCCGGGCGGTCGAGCGCCTGATTGCCCGCTGATCTCAGCCCTTT
>JAJPEW010000096.1 GCA_021166755.1 Hydrogenophaga sp.
TCAGGCGCCGGTGGGCCATGATGACCTTGTCGGTCGTGCCCAGGTGCTCCCGGGTGCGGTCCTGAATGGCGCCCATGCTCTCGCAGGCCCACTGGTCGTGCACGTTGATGTCGTCTTCGCCCATGCCCAGGTAGGTGCGGGTCTGCTGCTCCTGCGGGTTGAAGCCCCACTGGTTGTGACGTCCGGCTTTGGGTATGTAGTCGGGCAGGGTGACCGCCTGCAATCGCTGGTCGCGCATGGTCTTTTTGTCCACGGGCGCATCGAAGCTGGTGAAGAACGCATACCAGTAGTTGTGGGTGTCATCCACCGGCACATGCATCTGGGTGATCGTCATCGTTTCGGACAGGGGAATGACGAAGGTCTGCGGAAACACCGCGTTGGTGATGCGCACATGGGTCAGGTCGTCGGTCATCGGGCGCAAGGCGGTCAGCCGCAAGCCCCATGGCCTGGCCTCGAAAGTGATGTCCGGACGCGCGAACTCCCGCATGACCTTGGTCATCGGCCAGCGTTCGCCCTGCACGTCGCCCGCGCTGGCGCCACGAAACTGCTTGCCGTAACTGTCTTCCAGTGACGCATCGTTGAAGAACCGGTGCAGGTAGGAGGCGTGCGCCGGATCGATCCCGACCTCGAACGACTGCAGCCAGTTGCAGTGCCACAGTCCTTTGAACACGAAGCTGTGCGAGGCTGGCGCTTCAAAGCAGTCCAGGGCCGGAAAAGGTGGCGGTGTTTGTTCCTCGGGGCCCAGCCAGGCGAAGAGGGCGCCAGCCCTCTCGATCAGCGGGTAGCTGCGTTGCCGGATGCGGGTGCACAGGGTGCTGCCCACCGGTTCGGCAGGTGTCTCGGTGCATTGACCGCTCACATCGAACTTCCAGCCGTGAAAGGGGCATCGCAGGCCGTCACCTTCGTTGCGTCCGTAGGCCAGATCGGCACCCCGATGCGGGCAGTCGCGATCGAACAGGCCAAAACGGCCTTGCGCGTCCCGGAACAGCACCAGATCCTGACCCAGCAGGCGCACCGCCTTGACCGGGCGAACACCCATGGCGGGGTCCAGCGCCGGATCGAACTCGTCGAGCAGTGCCACGGGTTGCCAGTAGCGGCGCAGCAACTCGCCGCCGGGGGTGCCTGGCCCGGTTCGGGTCAGCCTTTCGTTCTGTTCGGCCTTCATGTTATGTCTCCATTCCTGGGTGTCACGGTACACCGGTTTTTCGCCATCAGTGTAGTCATGGTGACACGCGATCCGCCGCCGGTGTATCGTTGAGGGCATATGCAGACCTCTCAAGAAAAAGACCCTGAACCAACCGCTCCCAGCGCTGCCGCTGCGCCAGTCAAAACCAACGGACTGAAGCTCAGGCGTGTCGCCATCGACACCTATCATGAGAACGTGGCCTACCTGCACCGCGACTGCGCGGTCTACCGGGCTGAAGGGTTTCAGGCGCTGTCCAAGGTGGAAGTCAAGGCCAATGGCCGCGAGATCCTGGCGACCCTGAACGTCGTGGATGACACGTCCATCGTCGGGTGCGATGAGCTGGGGGTGTCGGAGGATGCGTTCGCCCAGCTGGAAGTACCTGACGGGCATCCCGCGTCGGTGTCCCAGGCCGAGCCGCCCGAGTCGATTCCCGCGCTGTTTCGCAAGATCAATGGCGAACGTCTGGGGCGAGAGGATTTCCGATCCATCGTGCAGGACATCGCCGATCGGCGCTATTCGAAGATCGAGCTGACCGCGTTTGTGGTGGCCAGCAACCGCAGCGAGCTGGACCGTGAGGAGGTGTATTTCCTCACCGAAGCCATGATCGCCAGTGGCCGTCGCCTGGATTGGCGCGAGCCCCTGGTGGTGGACAAGCACTGCATCGGGGGCATTCCGGGCAACCGGACCTCGATGCTGGTGGTGCCCATCGTGGCGGCCTACGGCCTGGTGTTCCCCAAGACCTCATCGCGTGCGATCACCTCGCCCGCGGGCACGGCCGACACCATGGAGGTGCTGGCCAACGTGGAGTTACCGTTTGACCGCATGACCGAGATCGTGAGGCAGCATCGGGGTTGTCTGAGCTGGGGCGGCACGGCCGATCTTTCGCCGGCCGACGATGTGCTCATTTCGGTCGAGCGTCCGCTGTCCATCGATTCACCCGGGCAGATGGTGGCCTCCATCCTGTCCAAGAAGATCGCGGCTGGTTCGACCCATCTGGTGCTGGACATTCCGATCGGACCCACCGCCAAGGTCCGTTCGATGCCCGAAGCCCAGAAGTTGCGGCGCCTGTTCGAGTACGTCGCGCAGCGCCTGCACTTGTCGCTGGATGTGGTCATCACCGACGGGCGCCAGCCCGTCGGACGTGGGGTCGGTCCAGTTCTGGAAGCCCGGGATGTGATGCAGGTGCTGGAGAACGACCCCGACGCACCCAACGATCTGCGGCAGAAGTCCCTGAGGCTGGCGGGGCGGCTGATCGAATGCAGTCCGGACGTGCGGGGAGGGGATGGTTTTGCCATTGCGCGGGACATTCTGGACTCAGGACGCGCCCTCGCGCGGATGGAGGCCATCATCCACGCGCAGGGCGACAAGGCGTTCGACTGGAAGCATCCCTCCCTGGGCAAGCTCCAGTTGGAAGTCAGGGCTCCTCGCGCAGGTGTGGTCACCGGCATCGACAACCTGCAGGTGGCGCAAATTGCCCGGTTGGCCGGTGCACCCAAGGTGAGAGCGGCCGGTGTCGATCTGCGCTGCAAGCTGGGGGACGTGGTGTCGGAAGGGGATGTGCTCTATCGCGTGCATGCCAGCTATCCGGCCGATCTCGAATTTGCACGCCAGGCCACCGTTCGCCACAGTGGGTACCGCATCGGCAGCGCCGACGAGGTACCCCAAGTCTTTGTGGAGTTCTGAGGATGCCCGCACACGACGCCACGCCAGGGATGGTGCTGTCATTTGAAGAGGATCGCGAAAGGGCCGTCAGCTTGGCGCAGACCTGCGGGATGGCGCACGCGACCGTGGCCCGGCACCGTTTCCCGGACGGCGAGATCAAGCTCACCTTGCCCGCTAGCTTGCCGCCCTGTGTGGTGCTGTGGCGAGGCCTGGAGTACCCGAACGAGCGGCTGACCGAAATTCTGCTGCTGGCCGGGGCCGCGAGGGACCTCGGTGTCCGCAAGTTGACCCTGCTGGCACCCTATCTGGCCTACATGAGACAGGACATGGCCTTCTCCCCGGGAGAGGCGGTCAGCCAGCGCATCGTCGGTCGTTTTCTCGCGGGGCTGTTTGACGCCGTGGTGACGGTGGACCCGCATCTGCACCGTGTCGCCACTTTGCAGGAAGCCGTACCGGTGCCGGTGGCCGTCGCGCTCAGCGGAGCGCCGGTGCTGGCCGCCCATGTGGCGCAGCGGCGCAGCGATGTGGTGCTCATTGGTCCGGACGAAGAAGCCATGCAGTGGGTGGAGCAGGCCGCCGCCGGTCACGGCTGGGCCTACGGCGTGTGCCGCAAGGTGCGGCATGGCGACCGAAACGTGAGCATTGCTTTGCCCGAAGACCTCGATGTGGATGGGCGTGCGGTGGTGCTGATGGACGACGTGGCCAGCTCCGGCCATACCCTGGTCAAGGCGTCACACGCCTTGTTTCAGGCTGGTGCGCGTTCGGTGGATGTGGCGGTCACGCACGCCCTGTTTGCAGGGGACGCGGTGGACCGCATCCGTGAAGCCGGCGTCGCGGAGATCTGGAGCACCGATTGCATCCCTCATGCCACCAGCGCGGTCAGCATGGTCCCCACGCTGGCCCGGGCCTTGCATGTGCACCATCTGAACGCCTGATTTCATCTCCACCTGTTCATCACCGATCATGAAGCTCTACAACTATTTCCGCTCATCGGCATCGTTTCGTGTGCGCATCGCGCTGGCCCTGAAGGGGCTGGACTACGACTACGTGCCCGTGCACCTGGCCAAAGGCGAGCACCGTCAGGCGGCCTATGCCGATCTGGCCGCCGACGGTCTGGTACCTTTGCTGGAACTGGACGACGGAACCCGGCTGTCCCAGTCCATGGCCATCATCGAGTTCCTGGATGAGCGCTATCCCGAACCCGCCCTGCTGCCGCCGGATGCGCTGGGGCGGGCCCGTGTGAGGGGGCTGTCGCAGTCGATTGCCTGCGAGATCCATCCCATCAACAACCTGCGCGTGCTCAAGTACCTGTCGGGCACCCTGAAGCTGGATGAGGACACCAAGAACGCCTGGTACCGCCACTGGGTTCGCACCGGATTGGAGGCATTCGAGCGCCAGCTGTCGCAGCAGCCACCATCACGCTACTGTGTTGGCGACACACCGTCCATGGCCGATTGTCTGCTGGTGCCCCAGATTTTCAATGGTCAGCGCTTCAACACCCCGCTGGATGGTCTGCCCCGCACCATGGGTGTTTTCGAGGCCTGCATGGCTTTGCCGGCGTTCCAGAAGGCGCAACCGTCGGCCTGTCCCGACTTCGAGGCCTGATGCGCTGGCCCGACTCCTGGCTCGTGCCGCAATGGCCGGCGCCCGACGGTGTCCGTGCCGTGTTCACCGGTCGGGAGGGTGGTGTGTCCCTGCCACCCTTTGATTCGTTCAATCTGGGGGATCACGTGCGTGACGACCCCCGGCATGTGCAATCGAACCGGACTGCCTTGCGGCGTGGCATCGGCGCTCGGCCCGTCTTTCTGCAGCAGGTCCATGGCACCCGGGTGATTGCCCTGGACGCGCACACGGCCGATGGCGCTCAGGCTGATGCCTGTCTGACGACCGAGTCGGGCGTGGCGTGCACCGTCATGGTGGCGGACTGTCTGCCCGTGCTCCTGACCGACTCGCTCGGACAGGTGGTGGCAGCCGCGCATGCCGGCTGGCGTGGGCTCGCAGGGGTGGATGGCCTGGGGGTGCTGGATGGCACGATACAGGCCATGCGCGACGTGCAGGCAAAGCAGGGGAGCACATCGGACCTGATGGCCTGGCTGGGGCCGTGCATCGGCCCCGACCACTTCGAGGTGGGGGACGAGGTGCGGCAAGCGTTTGCCGATGCGCGGTTCGATGTGTCTTCCACCTTCCGGCGGGGAGAGAAGCCTGGCAAGTGGATGGCCGACTTGCCGGGGCTGGCGCGTCAGCGTCTTTGGCGGGCAGGGGTGTCCGCGGTGTATGGCAATGACGGGTCTCTGAACTGGTGCACGGTGCACCAGGCGTCACGGTTCTTTTCGCACCGGCGGGACGCTGCCCGGTTCGGCAGCACCGGGCGCATGGCTGCCTGCATCTGGCGTGGTGAGTGATTCCCCTGGCACGGCATTTGCAGACTGCAGCGCTGCAAGTTCGGCCGCTTCCCGGGCCTTGATGGCTTTTCGGCGCTGCGGGGTGCGCATCAGGTAAACCACCAGTGCGACCGGCATCAAACCGTAAAGAAAAAACGTCACAATGGCCCCAAGCAGGGTGCCTGTGGTGTTGGAGGCTTCGGCCACCGACATCATCAGCACCACGTAGAGCCAGCCGATCACGACGAGGTACACGGACTCTCCTGCGCAACGAAGTGGAAAGGAATGTCAGCTTGCTGGAAGCCAACCAACAGACACTAGGGAAAACCCGGGGTCGCATCCAGACTGTCCGGATCATAAGCCCCAGGCAACAACCTCGGAGACAAGCATGACATCAGCAAAAGACCCTCAGCAGGGCTGGGTGGAGGCTGCCCAGCAGCTCCAGCAGCAGTTCATGGGTCAGTGGGCACAGATGGCCCAATCCATGGCGCCGGCCGGTGGAGCAGCATCAGACCCTCTGGCCGTCTTCAAGAACTTCATGCCACCGGCGGGAGCTGCCCATCCTCTGGGCATGCCGTCCATGGCGGGCATGGGCAGCATGGCCGATCTGGGTGATGTCCTGAGCAAAGCGGCGGGGCATCAGGTTCGCATGGATCCTGCGCGGCTCCTCGAGATCCAGAACACCTACCTCAAGGAAGCGGTCGAGCTCTGGAACCAGGGCCTGCTGTCCCCCAAGCTCCAGGATCGCCGTTTCGCGTCGGAGGCCTGGAAGACCAATCCGGTCGCTGCATATGCCGCGGCGGTCTATCTGCTCAATGCGCGCACGCTGATGGCGATGGCCGAAGCGGTCGAGGGCGATGCCAAGACCAAGGCCCGGGTGCGGTTTGCGGTCCAGCAATGGATCGATGCGACGGCACCCAGCAATTTCCTGGCATTCAACGCCGAGGCCCAGAAGAAGGCCGTTGACACCCAGGGCGAAAGCATCGCCAAGGGCGTGGCCAATCTGCTGCACGACCTCAAGCAAGGCCACGTCTCGATGACCGACGAGAGCGTGTTCGAGGTGGGCAAGAACGTGGCGACCACCGAGGGTGCCGTGGTCTTCGAGAACGAGCTGTTCCAGCTGATCGAATACAAGCCGTTGACACCCAAGGTCTATGAGAAGCCGTTCCTGCTGGTGCCACCCTGCATCAACAAGTTCTACATCCTCGACCTTCAGCCTGACAACTCCTTCATCCGCTACGCCGTGGAGCAGGGGCACCGCACCTTTGTGGTCAGCTGGCGCAACCCGGACCAGTCCATGGCCAACAAGACTTGGGACGAGTACATCGAGGATGCGGTGATCAAGGCGATCGGTGTGGTGCAGGACATCACCGGCGCACCGCAGATCAATGCGCTGGGTTTCTGTGTGGGCGGGACGATGCTGGGCACCGCGCTGGCGGTCATGGCGGCCCGTGGCCAAGAGCCCGTCGCCAGTGCCACCTTCCTGACCACCTTGCTCGATTTCACCGATACCGGCATCCTGGACGTGTTCATCGATGAGAACTTCGTCAAGTTCCGGGAGATGCAG
>JAJPEW010000147.1 GCA_021166755.1 Hydrogenophaga sp.
ATGAAGTGCTGACCGCGTTCAAGGCCAGCACCCTGCACGGTGTGGTGTTGTCCAAGGTGGATGAGGCCGTCAAGCTCGGCCCGGCGCTGGATGCCCTGATCCGCCATCAGGTGGTGTTGCGCGGTGTGGCCAATGGCCAGCGCGTGCCCGAAGACTGGCAGGCCCCCGATGCCGCCAGCCTGGTGCGTGTGTCCATGGGCACGCGCGGCAAGTCGTCGTACGACCCGGTGCAGGCCGACATGGGCCTGTATTTCGGCCAGTCCAGCGCCCGTGGCATCGATCTGGGAGGTGCCCATGTTTGAGCGCCATGCCCATCAGGCCGCTGGTTTGAACGCGGGACCGCTGTACGACTCGGCCTCGCTGGTGCCGGTGGTCAGCCCTGCTCAGCCTGCCCGTGCCTATGACATGCTCTACCAACTGGCCTCGCAGCTGGACAGCATGGGCTACACACCCGTCATTCTGGACGCGAGCGCCAGCGAAGGGCCTGAAGGTCATCGCAGCGCGGGACGCCCCCTGGGGTTGATTCATGCGCTGTCGAGCTCCAGCATGGCCCGAATCGAGAGGCCCGTCCAAGGCGATTGGCTGGTGATGCCCGCCGCCCAAGGGGTGCGCTCCCTGCAGGTCACGGCCCGAGCCGGTGGGGCGCGGGTGGCCGTCTCCCGCCTGCTGTCGCCATTCGGACGACAGACGGTGGTTTTGCTGTTCGCGTCGGCCCAGGACATTGCCAGTCTGCTGGGTGGCATCGACAACCCGGTGATGGTCCCGGTGCTGGCCCACCCCCAGGCCGGCATCGATGCCTACGCGGCCTTCAAGCACTTGCATCAGTCCGGGCTGCGCCCGGTGCTGGCGCCGCTGGCCGATGCGCAGTTGTCGGCCCAGGCCAGCACCGTCAACCAGGTGGTGCGGTCGGTGGCCGACTGCGCCGGGCGCCATCTGGGTGTCCGGGCCGAAATCTGGCCCGTGCGCCGTTGGGGGGAGCTGGCCTGCGAGGGCGCCATCACCCGGACCTTGAGCTATGACATGGACAACTTGCATGACTCTGGCAACATTGGCAACATCACCCACGCAGAGGTTGGTACCTACTGGAGCTGAGACCATGCTGTACACCGCCAAAGGCACGCTCAACCGCGAAGAGCAGCTGCGCAAGTACACGCCGCTGGTCCGGCGCCTGGCCCATCACATGATCGCCAAGCTGCCGCCCAGCGTGGAGCTCGACGACCTGATCCAGGTCGGCATGATCGGACTGACCGAGGCGATCGCCCGCTATGAGCCCTCTCAGGGTGTCCAGTTCGAGACCTTTGCCAGCCAGCGCATCCGTGGGGCAATGATCGACGAGTTGCGCGACGGCGACTGGATGAGCCGCGGTTCGCGCAAGAGCCAGAAGGAAATCGAGCAGGCCGTGCACAAGCTGCAGCAGAAGCTGCACCGGGCGCCCATGGAGTCGGAAATCGCTGCCGAACTGGGCATGAGCCTGGCCGATTACCAGCATCTGCTGGCCAAGGTGCGCGGCACGCAGCTGGTGTACCTGGAGGACATCAGCGGTCACGGTGATGACGACGACGGCTTCCTGGATCGCCATATGGGCGGCGCTGCCGAGCCCGATCCGTCAGCTCTGTTGCAGGATCAGCGCATGCGCATGGCCCTGGTCGAGGCCATCAAGAACCTGCCCGAGCGTGAGCAGCAGATCATGTCCATGTACTACGAACACGACATGAACCTCAAGGAGATTGCGGCGGTGCTGGGTGTGACCGAATCCCGCATCTGCCAGCTGCACAGCCAGTCGATTGCCCGCCTTCGCGCCAAGCTGAGGGATCATTGAGTGCTGTCATCGGTCGGTAAGCATCCGTCCAGACAACGAAAAAGCCGGCAACCGCCGGCTTTTTGCATGAAGAATTGGGATTTCAGGCCGACAGGTGATAGGCGCGGCCGGCGCCTGAGGATCCACGGCTGCTGCCATACGTGACCGCGTCGGCCGTCTGTGGCAACAGGCTCTCGACCCCTCGCTGGCTGCGTGCGGCGGACTGGATCACGGCCTGGCGCAGGCGGCCGAAACGCTGGGCCGCCGCTTCCATCTGGGGGCGCAGCAAACTGCCCGGGCGGTTGATTTCCGCCGTCCTGGGGGCCTGCTGCAGGACCGACTGCACGCGCGCGCTGGCCATTTCAACGCCCATGGCGTTACTTTTGAGCAGCTCGCTTTCCAGTTCATCCAGCGACGCATTCAGCGTCTGGATCCAGGGGTGTGCGTGATCGGTGGTGTTCATGACGAATGAGGCGTTCAGGCCTTGGCCGCGCCACTGCCACCCACAGCGCCCAGCATCTCGGCGGCGTTGGACAGCATCTTGTCGGCGATGGCTTCGGCATTGACCTGGAAGGTGCCGTTGGCGATGGCCAGCTTCATGGCCTCCACCTTCTCGGCGTTGAAGACCTCGCTGCCCGCAGATCCTGCGGCCGACACTTCCCGGGTGGCTGACGACAGCGTGACCTGCACGCCAGCCGGTTGGGCACGGGGCGCAGCGACGCCTGCCGCTGCCGCTTCAGCGCCAGCGGTCGGTCGTTGCTCGGCGGCCTTCTGGGGGCCGCCCGCCACGGAACCAATATAGGAATCCGGTGATGATTCGACTTTCATTTCACTCTCCAAGCCCCGCAGACGGGGCCTTGTGGAAAGACTATCGACAGGTTAGCGGGTAACTTTAGCCTTATTTCGGGGTTTTCTTCATTGTCCGGTCTGATCTCAGAGCCGAACCTCCACGGTCTGGTCTTCCCTGACCGTTCCGGTGACCACCCGGCCACCTTTGAGACGAACCTTGACGGATTGCCCTTCGATACCGGCGGTCAGCGCTTCGCCCACCACCGTGACCCGGAAACCATTCCCCT
>JAJPEW010000165.1 GCA_021166755.1 Hydrogenophaga sp.
GCCAGTGCCAGTGAGGGCACGATGACCAGATAGCGGGTGTCGCTGTTGCGTGTGATGAGTTGCCGGTTGTGGGTGCTTTTGCCTCGGCCGCAGCCGCTCGCGTTGACAGTAATCATGTTGGTTTTCTCCTTGTACTTTTCACCCACCCTTGCTCCGTCGTCCCCAACGGTTCAAGCTGACTTTGTGGGCTCCCGTCTATTTATCTGCGGTCGTGAAAAAGCTCGGTGCTTTTGCGGCACCGAGCTGATGGGGGGATAGCCCAGAACAAGAAGAAAGCACGCCAGTGGCGTACAAGTATTTATCTGCCGAAGGCGAAAGTAGGTGGGGTCTTGGGGCTACTGCTTTCTTTAAGAAAGCAAGTACATGCCACCCCGTTGCTTGCAACCCCTCAAATCCGCAGCACAAGCGGGGTTTGCAGTGCGCCAGCTACTCTGGGTGCAGGGTCCGGTGATCGCAGCGGGTAGGGCTTGTCTTTCGTCCACCTCGGCCAGTCTGTGCTTTACTCGCTTTCAGCGTCGTGTTTCACGACACTTTTAAAGGCTGCGTTCTAGTATTCGCTGGGGAGCAATACGCAGGTGCTGCTGCGGTCCGCTTCAGTGATGACCCAGACCTTGCCATCACCTACGTTGTAGCTGCTGAAGATGCGGTCGCCGTAGGCAAGTGCGTTTTCGTTGGCCTTAATGTCTTCCTGTTCCAAGTTGCCCCAGTCGCCGCCAATGTGTCGGCCAAGCAGTTGCTGTGGGTTGACTTGGTTTCTTTCGCAGTGAGCAAGTGCTGCAGGGGTGGCTACGACAGAGCCCAATTTGAAGAGTGCCATGGTGTGCTGTTGACTGTGGTTTCAGTCGAACAAAGTTACGAGGCAACATCGGTTCACGCGACCTGAAAATTGCCTCGTGATGGCTCGTCGTCAGTCGTTTCCCACAGCTGCCGTGGGTCAAAGACGACAGGCAAATTCCGGTCGACCTCGACGCTGGTCAGGTAGCAAAGTGTGGTTTTCAACACAGGAGAACCCGACCATGACAGCACTGGCAAAACTCAAGCTTGTAAGCGCTCAAGCAGATCAGAAGACCCCGATGACGGTCCGTCGCAACAAGCTGACTGGGAAAATCGATCTTCAGATTGCTCTGGCAAAAGCACAGGCCGAAGGCAGCGTCTTTGCAGCTACTCGCACCAAAGCAATCAAGGACAGCGAAACCGGCTTGCGCAAGCACGTGGAAACAGCGCTGACGGTACGACCTTGGTGGTGGACTAATCAGACCGGGACAGTCATTCTTGGCTTGCGATATGGGTCAAAGCCGATTGAGATCACGAAGGGAAAGAATGCGATTGAGGTAGGCAGTATCGACAACCTTGTCGACACCTTGCTTGCTGTTCGCGAGGCGGTCAAGGCTGGTGAGCTGGATGCTCAAATTGATGCTGCCAGCGGTGCTGTGCGTGCCGGTTTCAAGCGCAAGTGAGGTCCAGCTGTGATCACATACAAAGCTATGGTGCGCGTCAGAACCAGCTACGGTGGCACAGCCCAGGTGTGGGCCCATGTGCAGGCCAAGAACGTGTTTGACGCTCGCGCACTGCTTGAGGCTCAGTATGGGACGGGCAATGTTGTAAGTGCCATCGTCAAAGGCCCCTGATCTAATCCCCCCAGGTAAATACATGTTTACGGGGAGGGACTTATGCGACTTAGTGAAATCGAGCAATCAGGTGAAGAGCGAAGGGCAAAGGCGCTGAGGCACAACGCGGCAACGGCCAAGCGATGGGCAGATCAGGCGAAGCAACGAGCGGATCTGGCGGCAGAGCAGGCACGAACCGCTCGCAATAAACAAGCAGACCGCAACAAGCGAGTGAAGTGAGGGGGAGAGAGGTGCGCAGCGAAGTACCAGTGAGCAACGTCCATGAAAGTCGAAATTTCGTGGACTCGCTGCGCATTCGATTGGCCGAATGCGTGGTGCCCGGGGTCGGACTCGAACCGACACACCATCTCTGGCGGGGGATTTTGAATCCCCTGCGTCTACCGATTTCGCCACTCCGGCAGGTAGGGAAGTCGCAAATTATGGCACAGTGGCGGGCATGAACTATCCCACCATCGAAGACGCCATCGGCCGCACGCCGCTGGTGGCCCTGCAGCGCATCGGGGCCGAAGCCAACCGCGTTCGCGGCAACGTCATCCTGGGCAAGCTGGAAGGCAACAACCCGGCCGGCTCCGTCAAGGACCGCCCGGCGCTGTCCATGATCCAGCGGGCGCAGGAGCGTGGTGACATCCAGCCCGGTGACACGCTGATCGAGGCGACTTCCGGCAACACCGGCATCGCTCTGGCCATGGCGGCGGCCATCAAGGGCTACCGCATGGTGCTGATCATGCCGGAGGACCTGTCCATCGAACGCGCCCAGACCATGAAGGCTTTCGGTGCCGAACTGATCCTCACGCCCAAGAGCGGGGGCATGGAGTACGCACGCGACCTGGCCGACAAGATGGAGAAGGAGGGCAAGGGACGCGTGCTGGACCAGTTTGCCAATGCCGACAACCCGCGCATCCACTACGAGACGACCGGACCGGAGCTGTGGGAGCAGACCGGTGGGCGCATCACCCACTTTGTCAGCGCCATGGGCACCACCGGCACCATCACCGGCGTCTCGCGGTTCCTCAAGGAAAAGAATCCGGCGATCCGCATCGTGGGTGCCCAGCCCAGTGAAGGTTCGCGCATTCCCGGCATCCGCAAGTGGCCGCAGGAGTACCTGCCCAAGATCTACGACCCGTCCGGCGTGGATGAGCTGGTCTACGTGAGCCAGGCCGACGCCGAGGACATGTGCCGCCGCCTGGCCCGCGAGGAGGGCATCTTCGCGGGCATCTCGGCTGCGGGTGCCTGCTGGGTGGCCCAGCAGATCGCAGCGACGGCAGAGAATGCCACGATCGCCTTCATCGTCTGCGATCGGGGGGACCGGTACCTGTCCACCGGCGTGTTTCCGGCCTGATGCAGACCGCTGCCTACCGATTCTGTCCGCTGTGCGGCCACGGGCTGGCCCTCTCGGGTCGGGAGGAGGACGGCGGCTGGAAGCAGCGCTGGCGCTGCACCGCGTGCGATTTCACCCACTGGAACAACCCGACACCGGTGCTGGCGGCGATTGTCGAGCTCGATGGCAAGGTGCTCCTGGCCCGCAACGCGGCCTGGCAGCAGCGCATGTTCGCGCTGATCACCGGGTTCATGGAGGCGGGCGAAACGCCCGAAGAGGGCATTCGGCGGGAAATTGCCGAGGAGACCGGGCTGGTGACCGACAGCTTGGAACTGGTGGGGGTGCACGATTTTCAGCGCATGAATCAGGTGGTGATCACCTATCACGCCCGTGCCCACGGTGAAGTCAGGCTGTCTCCGGAGCTGGCCGAGTACCGCCTGTTCGAGCCCGCTCAGATCCGATGCTGGCGCGCCGGGACGGGGCTGGCCCTGGCCGACTGGCTGCGCCGTCGGGGGATCGAGCCGGTGTTCATGGAGCCAGCGCCGACCGCGGGGACCTGAAGCCCCCAATGGACCGCGAGCCGCGGCGGGCCTTTAGAATCTCGATTCCACAGGAACCTTCGCCATGAACGCCCACAAAGAACTGGATGCCCGCGGGCTCAACTGCCCCCTGCCGATTCTCAAAGCCAAGAAAGCCCTGGCGGACATGCACAGTGGTGAGCTGCTCAAGGTGATTGCCACGGATGCCGGCTCGGTGCGGGACTTCCAGGCGTTTGCCAAGCAAACCGGCAACGAGCTGGTCGAGCAACAGACCGTGGACGGCGATTTCATCACGATCCTCAAACGCCGCTGAGCGCTTGATCACCGCCAGGGTTGCCGACCAAGGAACGCGAATGGATGTCCTGCTGGTCGAACCACTGGTGTCGGACGCCCTGCTGTGGCTGCAGGAGCGGTATGAGGTGAGCTACCAGCCCGAGCTGGCCGATGATCCGATCGCGCTGCGCAATGCCAGCTACAAGACGCGGGCCATCGTCCTGCCGCCACACGTGATCGTGTCGCAGCAGTTTCTGGACTTCTCGCCGCGCCTGCAGGTGGTGGCCCGCATGCAGATCTCCAGCGACAACACCGATGTGGAAGCCTGCCAGCGCCGCGGCATCCGTCTGGTGCAGGCCCGCAGTGCCACCGTCCGGTCGAATGCCGAGTACATCCTGTACGGCCTGCTGATGCTGTACCGGCGCGGCATGGTCAGCGCCCTGCTGGGGCGAAAGATTTCCCAGGTGCGCATGGGGCGCGAGCTGGCGGGCAGCACGGTCGGGTTGCTGGGGCTCGCCCCGGTGGCCCACACCCTGGCGCCCATGCTCAAGGGGCTGGGTGTCCGCCTGCTGGGCTACGATCCCGCCGTGCACCATGCCGCGCCACTGTGGCAACGTCTGGGTGTGGAGCCGGTCACGATCCAGCAGTTGCTCGCCCGTTCGGATGCGGTGTCCCTGCAGGTGGTGTATGCCTCGCGGTTCAAGGGCTGGATCAACGAGCGACTGCTCAATCACTGCAAGCCCGGACAGCTCTGGGTGGGTGTCAGCCGGGGTGCCTTGTTCGATCCCGAGGCGCTGGCGCTGGCCTTGACCGATGGACGCATCGATGCCTGCCTGCTGGACGGCGCCAGCCCCCAGTTTGCGGCGGAAGGCACCCCGCTGTACGGGATCCCGAACCTGCACCTGACGCCCCGACTGGGCTCCCACACCCGGGAAGCCAAGCTGCGGGCGAGCTGGTACGTGGCCCACCGGATACATGAAACCCTGTCGCCCGCATCGGTGCAGTCAGAGGCCAGGGTCAGCGATTTCCCGGTCTCTGACGGGCTGGAAGGCGCAGACAGCCAGTTGGGCGATCCCCAGGCGGTGACGCCGTCCCAGTGGGGGAGCCTGCGGCTGCACGCCCGCTGAGCCGGGATGTCCGGCTCGGCGCCAGCTCCCCCCGGCGCCGAGCCAAGCACATTCAGACCAAGCGCGCCAGTTGCTCGCGCACCTTGGCCAGCGTGGCGCCGAAGTCGGCGACGCGCTTCTTCTCCTGCTCGATGACCGCCGGCGGCGCCTTGGCCACGAAGGCTTCGTTGGACAGCTTGCCGTTGGCCTTCGCGATTTCGCCCTCTAGCCGTGCAGCCTCCTTGGTCAGACGGGCCTTCTCGGCGGCGACGTCGATTTCCATGAACAGGCACAGGCGGGCCTCGCCAACCACCGCCACGGGGGCGGCCTGCGCGGCTGTGGCCCAGCTGGCCTCGTCGTCGAACACCTTCACTTCGGCCAGCTTGGCCAGGCCTTGCAGCACGGCGGCGTAGCGGCTCATGAAGTCGGCATCGCCGACCACATACATCGGCAGGCGGGTGGCGGGCGACACGTTGAGTTCACCGCGCAGCGTGCGGCAGGCGTCCACCAGGCTCTTGAGCTTGGCGACCTCGGCCTCGGCGGCCTCGTCGATGCGCTCCGGCTGGCTGACCGGGTAGGCGGCGATGCTCACGGATTCACCCGCTCGCCCGGCGACCGGGGCGACCTTTTGCCACAACTCTTCGGTGATGAAGGGAATGATGGGATGGGCCAGGCGCAGGATGGTCTCCAGCGTGCGGATCAGGGTGCGGCGGGTGGCGCGCTGCTGCGGGGCCTCGCCGGTCTGGATCTGCACCTTGGCGATTTCCAGGTACCAGTCACAGAACTCGTTCCAGACGAAGTCGTAGAGGGCATTGGCCACGTTGTCCAGCCGGTACTCGGCAAAGCCCTGAGCCACCTCGGCTTCCACGCGCTGCAACTGCGAGACGATCCATCGGTCGGCATGGCTGAACGTCAGGTAGCCGTGCGCCTTGCCGCCGACGGTGCAGTCGGCCTTGGTGTGCTCCATCAGGCCGCAGTCGTGGCCCTCGCAGTTCATCAGCACGAAGCGGGTGGCGTTCCAGAGCTTGTTGCAGAAGTTGCGGTAGCCCTCGCAGCGCTTGCTGTCGAAGTTGATGCTGCGGCCCAGCGAGGCCAGCGCGGCGAAGGTGAAGCGCAGTGCGTCGGCGCCGTAGGCCGGGATACCGTCAGGGAATTCCTTTTCGGTCTGCTTGCGCACCTTGGGTGCGGTCTCGGGCTTGCGCAGACCGGTGGTGCGCTTGACCAGCAGGGGTTCCAGCGCGACGCCGTCGATCAGGTCCACCGGGTCGAGCACGTTGCCTTCGGACTTGCTCATCTTCTGGCCCTGTGCGTCGCGCACCAGGCCGTGGATGTACACGTCCTTGAACGGTACGCGGCCCGTGAAGTGGGTGGTCATCATGATCATCCTGGCCACCCAGAAGAAGATGATGTCGTAGCCCGTGACCAGCACGCTGCTGGGCAGGTAGAGGTTGTAGTCGTCGGTAGCGGCTTCGCCCTGATCTGGCCAGCCCATGGTGGAGAAGGGCACCAGCGCCGAGGAATACCAGGTGTCGAGCACGTCGGGGTCGCGGGTGAGTGTCTTGCCCGCGCCGGCCAGGGCCTGCGCTTCTTCCTCGTTGCGCGCCACGTAGACCTGCCCCTGCTCGTCGTACCAGGCCGGGATCTGGTGGCCCCACCAGAGCTGGCGGCTGATGCACCAGTCCTGGATGTTGTTCATCCACTGGTTGTAGGTGTTGACCCAGTTCTCGGGCACGAACTTGACCTGACCGCTGGCCACGGCGTCGATGGCCTTCTGGGCGATGCTCTTGCCCGTCGGGTCCTGGTCGCTGACCTTGCTCATCGCCACGAACCACTGGTCCGTCAGCATGGGCTCCACCACCTGGCCGGTGCGGGCGCAGCGCGGCACCATCAGCTTGTGCTTCTTGACCTCAACCAGCAGGCCGGCGGCCTCGAGATCGGCCACCACCTGCTTGCGCGCGACGAAGCGGTCCAGGCCGCGGTACTTCTCGGGCGCGTTGTCGTTGATGGTGGCGTTGAGGTGCAGCACGCCGATGATGGGCAGCTGGTGGCGCTGGCCGACGGCGTAGTCGTTGGCGTCGTGGGCGGGCGTGACCTTGACCACGCCGGTGCCGAATTCTCGGTCCACGTATTCGTCGGCGATCACCGGAATTTCGCGGTCACACAGCGGCAGCTTCACGTACTGGCCGATCAGGGCGCTGTAGCGCTCGTCCTCGGGGTGGACCATCACGGCCACATCACCCAGCAGGGTTTCGGGTCGGGTGGTGGCCACAGTCAGGTGGCCGCTGCCGTTGACCAGCGGGTAGGCGATGTGCCAGAGCGAACCGTCTTCCTCTTCGCTCTCCACCTCCAGGTCGGACACGGCCGACATCAGCACCGGGTCCCAGTTGACCAGGCGCTTGCCGCGGTAGATCAGGCCCTGCTGGTAGAGCTTGACGAAGGTCTCGGTCACCACGGTCGAGAGCTTCTCGTCCATGGTGAAGTACTCGCGGCTCCAGTCCACGCTGTCGCCCATGCGGCGCATCTGCGTGGTGATGGTGTTGCCCGACTGTTCCTTCCACTCCCAGACCTTGGCGACAAAGTTCTGGCGGCCCAGGTCGTGGCGGCTGATCTTCTGTTCCTGCAGCTGGCGCTCGACCACGATCTGCGTGGCGATGCCGGCGTGGTCGGTGCCGGGGATCCAGGCGGTGTTGAAGCCGCTCATGCGGTGGTAGCGCGTGAGCGAGTCCATGATGGTCTGGTTGAACGCGTGGCCCATGTGCAGCGTGCCCGTCACGTTGGGCGGCGGCAGCTGGATGGCGAAGTTCCTGCCGGCGGCAGCCGCTTCGGCGCTGGGGGCCGAGGTGCCCCGGAACCCGGCGACGCCGTAGCCGCGCTTTTCCCATTCGGGACCCCAGTGGGCCTCAAGCGCGGCGGGCTCGAAGGACTTGGACAGGGACTGCAGGCCGGGTTGCTCGGGTGGCTGGGACATGGTCGTTCAGGGGGTGGGGATCTGGCTCGGGACCGTCCGGGCTGGAGCGGTCGCGCAAACCTTCGATTTTACGGGGGCCGGGTCAGAGTGAACGGCCTGCCCAGGCATTCCAGCTGGCATCAGGTTCGCAGGGGATGGAGAGTGCCTGCCCGCTGACCGGATGGGTCAGTGCCAGTCCGGTGGCATGCAGCCAGAGCCGATGGTGACCGAGCCAGGCTGCCAGGGCCCGGTTCAAGGGCCCCTTGCCGTGCGTGGAGTCGCCGATGATGGGGTGGGCCATGTGCTTGAGGTGCCGCCGGATCTGGTGCCGCCGCCCGGTCAGGGGGTGCAGTTCGACCAGGGCGCAGCGCGTGCTGGCAAAGCCGTTGTGGGGCACCGGCAATGCATGCCGGGCGAGGGTTCTGAACCGGGTTTGCGCGGGCTGGACTTCCTCGCGTCCGGTGCGCATGTCGTCGGGCATGCGGCGCAGCGGGTGATCGATCAGACCCTCGTCCGCCGGCCACCCGCGCACGATGGCCAGGTAGGTCTTGCGGATGCCTTCCCCGGTCTGGAAGGCATCGCCCAGGTGGCGGGCGGTGAGGGCATCCAGCGCGAACAGCAGCACACCGCTGGTGCCCTTGTCCAGCCGGTGCACGGGCCAGACGGGCTGGCCGATCTGGTCCCGCAGCATCTGCATCGCAAACCGGGTCTCGCCCGCATCCAGGCCGGTGCGGTGCACCAGCAATCCGGGAGGCTTGTCGATGGCCACCAGGTGATCGTCCTGGAAGAGAAGTCGCAGCATGGCCCCCGATTGTGCGGGAGTGTCGCAGGTACACTTTCCACGCAGGGGGGCTGACGGGCAGGCAATGCCGGGCCTGACATCAGCACCATCCGAGGATCGAACCATGCGAGGCCACTTTTTTCTGCCCGTTCTGACAGCCCTGAGCCTGTTGCTGACCGCCTGCGGCAAGCAGGGCGTCGAGCTGGGAGAGGGGGGCTCT
>JAJPEW010000286.1 GCA_021166755.1 Hydrogenophaga sp.
GCGCCGCCGCTGATGCCACAGACTGGCCGACCCTACAACCCGGTGGTCACGCTCAACGGCTGGACGCTGCCCTGGCGCATGAACAAAGGCGTCAAGGAATTCCACCTGGTGGCCGAGCCCGTGGTGCGCGAGGTCTCGCCGGGCTTCAAGGTCAACATGTGGGGCTACAACGGTCAGAGCCCAGGCCCGACCATCGAGGTGGTGGAGGGCGACCGCGTGCGCATCTTCGTGACCAACAAGCTGCCCGAGCACACCACCATCCACTGGCACGGCCAGCGCCTGCCCAGCGGCATGGACGGCGTGGGCGGCCTGACCCAGCGCGCCATCCCCGTGGGCAAGACCTATGTCTACGAGTTCGAGGCTCGGCGCCCTGGCACCTTCATGTACCACCCGCACGCCGACGAGATGGTGCAGATGGCCATGGGCATGATGGGCATGTGGGTGACCCACCCCAAGGCCAAACACCCGCACATCAGCGAGGTGGACCGCGATTTCTGCTTCCTGCTCAACGCCTTTGACGTGGAGCCCGGCAGCAAGACGCCCAAGGTCAACACCATGACGGACTTCAACATCTGGTGCTGGAACAGCCGGGTGTTCCCGGCCATCGACACGCTCAACGTGCGCCTGAACGACCGCGTGCGTATCCGGGTGGGCAACCTCACCATGACCAACCACCCGATCCACCTGCACGGCCACGAGTTCCTGGTCACAGGCACCGACGGCGGACCGACCCCACCCAGCACCCGCTGGTACGAAGTCACCACCGACGTGGCCGTGGGGCAGATGCGCCAGATCGAGCTGATCGCCGACGAAGAAGGCGACTGGGCCCTGCACTGCCACAAGAGCCACCACACCATGAACGCCATGGGCCACGATGTGCCGACCATGATCGGCGTGGACCACCGGGGTCTGGTCAAGAAGATCCAGAAGGTCGCGCCCGACTACATGCTCATGGGTGAACGCGGCATGGCCGACATGGGCGAAATGCAGATGCCGATTCCCGACAACACAGCGCCCATGATGACCGGCACCGGCCAGTTCGGCCCGCTGGAAATGGGCGGCATGTTCACGGTCTTCAAGGTGCGCAAGGACCAGAAGCCAGGTGACTACAAAGACCCGGGGCCGTACAAGTTCCCGGAGGGCACCGTGGCCTACGAATGGAACGGCGCACTTCCCCCAACGCCGCGCCCCGCGGCCAGCGCTGACACGACACCGGCTGCCGCCACCGCGATCAAACCCACCGCCAAGGGCATGTCCCACTGAAATGGGCCTTTGCATGCCTCACCACTGTTTTTCCTCAACCGTTTCCCCAACCAAAACCCCAAGGACAACCATGATATCCCTCAAGTTCAACTTCGCTTCTCGCGCTGGCTTTGTTTTCGCTGCTGCAGCATTGGCCGCATCGGCTGCTTTCGCTGGTGGCACCCACGGCGGTGGCCACCACGAAGAGTCTCCTATCGGCGAACCGGGCGTTGCAGCCAAGGTCACGCGCACGATCGAGGTGGACGCTGCAGACAGCATGCGCTTCACACCGTCGAACGTGTCGGTGAAGAAGGGTGAGACCATCCGTTTTGTCATCAAGAACTCCGGCAAGGTGCCGCACGAGTTCAGCCTCGGCACGGAAAAGGAACTCAAGGAGCACTACGAAGTCATGAAGAAGTTCCCGACCATGGAGCACGAAGAACCCAACAAGATCTCGCTCAAGCCTGGCAAACAGGGTGAAGTGATCTGGCGCTTCACCAAGCCCGGCGTGGTGAACTTCGCCTGTCTGCATGTGGGCCACTACGAGGCCGGCATGAAAGGCCAGGTCAATGTGGCGGCCAATTGAGCTTTTTTCTCGCGATCCCAACTCAACGAAAGGACTTTACGATGAAGCTGCGAGCAATTTTGAGTGCGGGCGCACTGGCCTTCACCGCCTTCGCCATCAACCCCGTGTTTGCCCAGATGAACATGGACCACGCCAAGATGGGCTTGGCTGCAGCTCCCGGCATGACCGACGGTGAGGTGCGCAAGATCGACAAGGACGCCGGCAAGATCACCATCAAGCACGGTGACATCAAGCACATGGACATGCCCGGCATGACCATGGTCTTCGTAGCCAAGGACAAGGCCTTGCTGGACAAGACCAGCGTCGGCGCCAGGATCCAGTTCATGGCAACGAACGAGAACGGTCAGATGACGGTGACCGACATCCAGCCAGCGAAGTGATTCTTCAGCGCACAGGTTTCCTCCGTTCAGCTGCGGTCGTTCTGGCACTCGCCGGGGCTTCCGCAGCCTTTTTCTGGTGGCAATCTGCGGACCTCTTCCGGCCAGTTCCTGTCGGGATGCTTCGCACGGATGACGCTGCGATGCTCAAACAGGGGGCGCTGATTTATCAGACCCGCTGTGCAAGCTGCCACGGTGTCCATCTGGAGGGGCAAGCCAACTGGCGCGAAAGAGGCGCCGATGGGCGATTGCCTGCACCTCCCCACGATGCAAGCGGCCACACGTGGCACCACCCGGACGATGTGCTGATTCGCATCACCAAGGAAGGGGTGGCGAAGGCCGTCGGCATGCCCGACTACGCCACCAACATGCCCGCCTTTGGCGATTCGCTCAGCGATGCCGACATCGTGGCCGTGCTGTCCTGGATCAAGTCGCAATGGGCGCCAGAGACCCGACGCCACCACGACGACATCAACCGGCAGGCCCAGCAGCAGTCGCCGCGCTGAACCTGACTTTTTTGTCATCTCCGGGTCATCTTGCCGACCCGGGTCGATCCCTACAGTGACCCCATGGCATTTCGCCATGCGTTCTGTCACGAAAGGAAATCGTCATGTCCGCCTTGATCCGAGCCCTACTGTCCGTGGCTGTCGCCGGTGCGGCGTTCTCCGCCGCAGCGCAGCAAACCGCCGACCACACCCAGCACCACCCGTCCACCCCGGCGGCCAGCACCGCGACCCAGCCGGCCACACCCCAGGCAGGCATGCCCATGGGCATGTCGTCGATGCCGCAGATGCAGCAGCACATGCAAGAGCACATGGCCACGATGCAGTCGCTGCGCACCAGGATGGCGGCCGCCAAGACACCGGCCGAACGCGAGGCCCTGATGGCCGAGCACATGAAGGCCATGCAAGAGGGCATGGACATGATGAAAGCCATGAAGCCCATGGGCGGTATGGCTGGCATGTCGGGGATGCAGGGGATGGGTGCCCCGGGCGCAGCCACGCCGGACCTGACACAGCGTCATCAAATGATGGAGATGCGCATGGACATGATGCAGAACATGATGGAAATGATGATGCAGCGCATGCCGCCATCGCCCGCCAAACCCGGCGCTCAGTGACCGCGCCGACGTTCTGATGCTGTTCCTGTTTTCGTATCCAGTTCAGGAGATTGTGTAATGTCGATGTTTTCACGGCGGCAGTTTCTGGGCGGCATGGGCGCGCTGGGGGCAGCAGCAGCCTGCCCGGGCGCCTGGGCCGCCTCAGCCACGCCGTCAGGCCTGTCCACCGACGCGGTCCTTCGCATTGAAGCGCAGGCGACGGGCTTCTCCAACCCCTTGCGCCTGCCGGGCACCAGTGGCCTCTTCGGGGTGCTGCCCGCGACGGACTTCAAGGAAGTCCATGTGGTCCGCAGCGAGATCGAAGTGTTGCCAGGGCAGCGCACACCCATCCTGGCCTACGCCGTGGAATCGGGTGGCAAGAAGTTCCTCAACCCGGCGCTTCTGGCTCGCCGCGGCGACGAGATGCGGGTGAAGCTGATCAACCGCATCGATCAACCCACCGTCATTCACTGGCACGGCCTGAGCGTGGATTCGCGCAACGATGGCAACGGGCTCCACGTGGTGGCGCCGGGCCAGCAGATGGACTACGCCTTCACCGTGCAGGATCGGTCGTCGATGTACTGGTACCACCCCCATGCGCATGGCTTCATTCCCCAGCAGGCCTACCACGGGCTTGCCAGCCTGATCTTTGTCGAGGACGACGACGAAACCGCCCTGCGCAAGGAACTGGCGCTGGCGCTGGGTGAATCCGAGATCCCGCTGGTGCTGCAGGACAAGGAATTCGACGCACAGGGACGCCTCCGGTACGCACCCAGCGCAGCCCAGTCTTTTGGCGGCTGGGTGGGCAGCCGGCTGATGGTCAACCTGACCGAGCGTCCGGTGCTCAAGGCGGGTCGCCGTATCGTGCGTTTCCGGCTGCTCAACGGGAGCAACGCGCGCAGTTACCGGCTGGCGTTCCTGCAACAAGGCCGGGCCCTGGGCTTCTACCTGGCGGGCACGGACGGGGGATTGCTGGCCCAGCCCGTGCGCATCGATCAGACCTTCCTTTCGCCCGGTCAGCGGCTGGATGTGCTGGTGGACTTCCGGGAAGCCGAAGGCGGTCGGCCGGTGACCCTGGCCTCGCTGCCCTTTGATCCGATGCACCAGGAGGGTGGACACGATATGGCTGCGATGGACCACAGCCAGCACGGCGCGGCCCTCGGTGCCGCCGCGCCCGCCGCCATGGCGATGGAAGGCGACGCGCGGGCGCTGATGCGTATCGACCTGACGGCAACCGAAGCGCTCTATGACCGGCGCATGCCGACCCGGCTGTCCAGCCTAGCCGCACCAGTGGAACTGGCGGGCACCCCGCGCCGCATGCAACTGGGCCACGACGGCAAAGGCCACTGGACGATCAACGGTGGCGTGTTCGACCACGCTGCCGTGCCGCTGACATTGCAGCGTGGTGCGCGTGAGACCTGGCTGATCGAGAACGCCGAACGCAGCATGCCGCACCCCATGCACTTGCACGGCTTCTCGTTCCGGGTGCTCGAACGCCTGGGCAGCCCGGACCAGATCCGTCCCCTGGCAGGGGCACGCGGTCTGCTGCCGCAGGACCTGGGCGTAGTGGACACGCTGCAGGTCTGGCCGGGCGAGTCGGTCAAGATCGCCATCGACTTCTCGCACCCGCACACCGGCGACCAGGACTACGTCTTTCACTGCCACACGCTGGAACATGCCGAGGCGGGAATGATGATGCGGTACGCAGTCAAAGCCTAGGCAACGGAGCACCAGACACCATGAACCACGACCATAACGAAGCCCATGTGCCTTCTTTCTGGCGGCGCCCGGCCGGCATGGCGCTGGCAACGGCTGCCTTGATCGCGGGCTTCTACCTGCTGCGAGAGCACTGGGGCCATGTTATGGGCTTCTGGCCCTATCTGTTGTTGCTGGCCTGCCCACTGATGCACCTGATGCATGGAAATGGTCATGGAGGACATGATCGGCACCCGCAGGCACCCGGTCGCGCACAGGACGACAAGCAGTAGGCCCATGGACATGAGCACACACCAGCACCACAGCAGCCACACCCCACCGACCGTGCCCGCGTCGCCCACCGACCTCAAGGACCCGGTGTGCGGCATGAAGGTCACGCCGCAGTCGGCACACACGCTGAAACACGAGGGGCGACCCTACTACTTCTGCAGTGCCAAGTGCCAGGGCAAGTTCGCGGCGAACCCGCTGCAGTACCTCGTGTCCACGGCACCAGCGGACTCTGCGCCAGCCACCGCCGGCACCGTCTACACCTGCCCGATGCACCCAGAGATTCGCCAGGACCATCCGGGCAACTGTCCCAAATGCGGCATGACGCTGGAGCCCTTGCTGCCGGAAATCGAAGACGACGACAACCCGGAGTTGCGCGATTTTCAGCGCCGCTTCTGGTGGACGCTGCCACTGACCGCCGGGGTGTTTGTGCTCGCCATGTTTGGCCACCGCCTCCAGTGGATGGACATGTCCGCGCAGAGCTGGGTCGAGCTCCTCTTGTCCATTCCCATCGTGCTGTGGGCGGGTTGGCCGTTCTTTTCTCGTGGCTGGCAGTCGGTGATGCATCGCAGTCCCAACATGTGGACCTTGATCGGTCTTGGCACGGGGGCCGCGTTTGTCTACAGCGTGGTCGCGACGGTCGCGCCACAGGTGTTCCCGGATTCGTTCATTTCCATGGGCCGCGTCGCCGTGTACTTCGAGGCGGCCGCCGTGATCATTTCGCTCACGCTGTTGGGCCAGGTGCTCGAACTCAAGGCCCGGTCGCAGACCTCGACGGCCATCAAGTCGCTGCTCGGATTGGCTCCCAAGACGGCCCGCCGCATCCGCGCCGACGGCACCGAAGAGGACGTGCCGCTGAACCATGTGCATGTGGGTGACGTGCTGCGCGTGCGCCCCGGCGAAACAGTGCCGGTGGACGGCGAGGTGACCGAAGGCGGCAGTGCGGTCGATGAATCCATGCTCACGGGCGAGCCGATGCCGGTGGCCAAACGGGTGGGCGACAAGGTGATTGGTGCCACGCTCAACACCAGCGGCGCGCTGGTGATGCGCAGTGAGCGCGTGGGCGCGGCCACCATGCTGTCGCAGATCGTGCAGATGGTGGCCCAGGCACAACGCTCCCGGGCACCGATGCAGCGCATGGCCGACGTGGTGGCGGGCTACTTCGTCGTCACGGTGGTGGGCATTGCCTTGCTGACATTCTTCGGCTGGGGGCTGTTCGGCCCCGAGCCGCGCTGGGTGTTCGGCCTGATCACCGCGGTGGCGGGGCTGATCATTGCCTGTCCCTGCGCCCTGGGTCGGGCCACTCCCATGTCCATCATGGTCGCGACCGGGCGG
>JAJPEW010000022.1 GCA_021166755.1 Hydrogenophaga sp.
CCGGCGCACCAGCAGGGCGCTCACCACCCCGGCGGCCAGCACGATGAGAGCCGCCGACGCATAAGTCGACGGCTCAATCACCACCGGAAAATCGATCGCGTCACTGGACATGAGCCGCATCATCAGCGAGGCCAGGCCCCAGCCCAGCAACGCGCCGATGGGCAGCGCCAGCAACAGCTCGGCCAGCAGCTCGGCCAGCAGCAGCACCGAGACCTCGGCCCGCGTCATGCCCAGCACGCGCAGACTGGCCAGCTCCCAGGCCCGCTCGGACAGCGAAATGCGCGCCGCGTTGTAGATGATGCCCACCGCCATGGCCACAGCGAACAGGGTCAGGATGCCGCTGAACACGCCCATGTTGCGCTGTGTGCGGTGGTTGAACTCTGCCATGGTGCTGGCCTTGTCGAACACCGAGTTGATCAGCGGTGCGGTCTTCACGGCAGACCAGAAAGCGTCCATGGCCTGCGGGTCCACCTGCAGGGCGGCATCGGCCACGCCGTCGCCATCGCCGGCCAGGCGGTTGAGGGTATCGAGGTTCATGTAGAGCAGCTGGCCGAACATGGTGTGGGCAATGTCCACCACCGTCACGTCCACCGTGCGCTGGCTCCAGAGGCGAAAGCGGATCTGCACCCGGTCGCCCACGCGGGCGCCCAGTTCGTTGGCCAGCAGGGCCGAGAGCACCACCCCGTCGGGCGGCAGCGACAGTGCGCCGCGGTGTTCGTCCACCAGGCGCATCAGGCGCGCGTCGCCGCGCAGGGCCATGACCGCGGTGTCCTTGGTGGTGCCGCGCAGGCTGATCTTGACCGACTCGGTGCGGTAGACCTCGGCATCGATCACGCCCGGAAGGCGCTGGAGGTCGCTCACCGCGTCCACCGGCACCGGGCGGTGGAAGTTGACCAGCACATCGCCCTGCTGCACCTGGCGGAACTGCACGTCCACGATGTGGGCGATGGCGTCGAGCCAGAAGGCGCCCGAGATCTGCAGCGCCACCGCCAGTGAAATACCCGTGACAGTGAACGCTGCACGCAGGGGCCGGCGCTCCAGGTTGCGTACCACCATGCGCGCGCCAGTGGAAAGAAAGCGCCCCAGCCCCAGTCGCTCCAGCAACGTGGCGGTGTAAGCCGGCGGCGCGGGCGGCAACATGGCCTGCGCCGGGCGCAGACGAACGACGGCGTGGATGGCGGTCCAGGTGCCGGCGGCGGCGGCCAGCGCGGCGATCAGCGCCGACAGCAGCACCAGCCCGGCATCGGTGGCGTAGGCAAGCCGGTTGAAGCGGAACACCTCGTCGTACAGGCTGAGCATGCCGCGGCCAATCAGTTGGCTCAGGCCCAGCCCGGCCACCACGCCCAGCCCGGCGATCACCAGCGCCAGCTGGATGTAGTGCCAGGCGATGGCCCCATCGCTGTAGCCCAGGGCCTTGAGCGCGGCGATCTGGCTGCGCTGTGTGGCCACCTGGCGGCTGAGCACCACGTTGAGGATGAACATGGCCACGGCCAGAAAGATCGAGGGCAGCACCGTGCCCATGACCTTGAGCTGCGAGAGTTCGTCCGAGACGATCTTGGTCGAGAGTTGGCGGTCGCGACCCACCGCACCGACGCTGCCGTAGGGTTCGAGCATGCGGTCGAGGGCCGTGAGCACCGGCTGCTCGGCCACGCCCCCGTGCAGGCGCAGCGAGACCTGGTTGAACGCGCCCTGCATGTCGAAGGCCTCGGTCATGCGCTGGCCGTCGATCCACCAGATGCCGAAACTGGTGTCGTCGGGCGCCCCGCCCTGCGAGGCGAACACGTACTCGGGCGAAACAGCGGTGCCCACCAGGTGCACGCGTTCCAGGCGGCCGTTGAAGATGGCGTGCACCACGTCACCGGGTTTGAGGTTGCGCGCGGCGGCAAAACGGTCGCTCACCAGGGCTTCCAGCTGGCCGTCGCGTTCGGGCCATCGGCCGGCGCGCAGCGTGAGCGCGTTCAGGCCCTGACGGCCAGCGTGCACACGCGAGAGATCCAGACCGATGAAGCGGCCGGTGACCGGCTGCAGCACGCCCGGCAAATCCACCTGCGCGTCGAAGGCCACAGTCAGCTGCGCCTCGGCCACGCCGGGGATCGCCTCGATGCGCTCGCCCAGCGACACCGGAGCGCGCTTGACGCCAGCGAACAGGTCGGCCAGCCGGTTGTCGCGGTAGAACGCATCGCGCGAGCTTTTGAGGGAGTCGTGCACCGCAAACATACCGACAAACCCGGCCACGCCGATGGCCACCACCACCGCGATGGTGATGACCTGCGCCCGCAAGCGGGTCAGGTCACGCCAAAGCTTGGTCTGCAGGGCAGTCATGGCCGTACCCTCATCACCAGCTCAGCGACGAGGCCGGCACCTTGTGCTCGTTGGCGTGGCTCTCGACGATGCGGCCATCGGCCAGGCGCAGCACTCGGTCGGCCATGTCGGCAATCGGCGCGTTGTGGGTGATCACCACGGTGGTGGTGCCCAGTTCGCGGTTCACCCGCTCAATGGCCTGCAGCACCATGATGCCCGTGGCGCAGTCCAGCGCACCGGTGGGTTCGTCGCACAGCAGCACCTCAGGCCGCTTGGCGATGGCGCGGGCGATAGCCACCCGCTGCTGTTCGCCGCCCGAGAGCTGCGAGACGAAGTGGTTCCGTCTGGGTGCCAGGCCCACCAGCGCCAGCGCATCGGCTGGATCCATGGGGTCGTCAGCCAGGTCGGTCACCAGCGCCACGTTCTCCTCGGCCGTCAGGCTGGGAATGAGGTTGTAGAACTGGAACACGAAGCCCACGTGCTCGCGCCGGTAGCGCGTCAGTTCGGCGTCACCCGCGCCGATCAGCTCGTGTTCCTGGCCGTCATGCGTCCACTTGGCCGAGCCGCTGGTGGCCGTGTCCAGGCCGCCCAGGATGTTCAGCAGCGTGGACTTGCCGCTGCCCGACGCGCCCAGCAGCACCACAAACTCGCCACGCACGATGTCCAGATCCACCCCGCGCAGGGCGTGGACGGCCGTATCCCCCTCGCCATAGGTCTTGGTCAGGGCTCGTGCCGTGAAAACGGAAGGTGAACTCGTGGAGGACGCCAGCATAGGAAGATGATGAAGCATCCGGAAAACCGGGCGATGACTTGCATCAACATCGTATCGATCCTCGGTTTCCGTAGCGCGAGGACCAGACGGGCGGCCATCTGGCAGGCATGAGCCGACAGGACAGCGCGCTGCGACCTTTTCCTCGACAATCACCCCGGTGAAAACACGCCATTTCGCCCAGCTTGTCGGTCTGTCTGCGCTCTGGGGCGCATCCTTCCTGTTTCTGCGCATTGCCAGCCCGGTCTTCGGGCCGCAGGTGCTGGCCGGCGCACGGGTGCTGCTGGCGACCCTGACCCTGGCGGTGATCATGCGCCTGCTGCGCCATCGCTGGCCTTGGGAGCACTGGCGCGAGCTGACTTTGCTGGGTGCACTGTCGGTGGCCCTGCCTTTCCTGCTGTTCGCCTGGGCTGCCCTGCGTCTGCCAGCGGGCTACAGCGCCCTGCTCAACACCACGGTGGTGCTGTTCGGCACCCTGTCGGCCGCCTGGTTCAAGGAGGACACGCTGAGCGCCCGCAAACTGCTCGGCTGTGCGGCCGGGGCCGCCGGCGTGGCCCTGATCGTGCGTCTGGGGCCGGTCCAACCCGATGCGCAGACGCTGCTGGCTGCGCTGGCCTGCATCGCTGCCGCGTTCTGCTACGGCGTGAGCACTCCCCTCATGAAGCGCGCCACGCAACGGATCCAGCCGCTGGCGATTTCCGCATCTATCCATGTGTTCGCCCTTGGCATGGTGGTGCCGG
>JAJPEW010000093.1 GCA_021166755.1 Hydrogenophaga sp.
TTCCCGATGATGAGCAAGATCGAGGTCAATGGCGCCGACGCCCACCCGCTGTACCGCTGGCTCACCGCCGAGGCCCCGGGCATCCTGGGCAGCAAAGCCATCAAGTGGAACTTCACCAAGTTCCTGGTGGGCAAGGACGGCCGGGTGATCAAACGCTACGCACCCCAGGATGCCCCCGACAAGCTGGCCAAGGACATCGAAGCCGCGCTGGCCGCCTGAAAGACCTGCGCAGCGGTGGAGCGTGGGGGCACAAAGACCGCAGCGACGGGCCGCCCCGAGCAAGGTCAGCCCCCTAGGGGGGCAGCGACCCGCGCAGCGGCGGAGCGTGGGGGCCACATTTCACCGCTCGAACTCGGTGTTGAGCACCACCGTGCTGGTGGTGCGCAGCACCCCCGGAATCGCCTTGATGGCGTAGAGCACGTCCTCCAGCGCCCGAGCGTGCACGCAACGCACCTTGACCAGCGAATCGTGCTCGCCGGCCACGCTGTGCACCTCCACCACCTCGGGCAGCTCGCGCAGCCGCGTCGCAATCTCCCGGCAATGGGCACCGCCGTCGTTGCGGATGGCCACGAAGGCCGTCAGGTGCAGCCCCAGCGCCTCGGGCGCCACCTTGATCGAGAAGCGCTCGATCACCCCCCGATCGACCATTTTGCGCACCCGCTCGTGCACCGCCGCCGTCGACATGCCTACCTCGCCGGCCAGATCGGCGTACGAGCGGCGGCTGTCAACGGCCAGGGCCGTAAGAATTCTTCTGTCAAGGTCGTCCGTCTGGAAATTATCTTGCATTGGGTCAAATCTTCGGATACATTCGGCTTCACCTAACCGGTACCGAACATTTTCCGCCCTGAGGCCTGAAATGCCAATCTTTTTCCGACTTCCCGGCACCAGCGACGACCGCATGCGCCTGATCACCGCGCTGCTGATCGTCTACATCGTCTGGGGCACGACCTACCACGCCCTGAACCTGGCCATGCAGACCATGCCGCCGCTGTTCATGAACGGCACGCGCTTCCTGGTCGCGGGCGCGGTGATGCTGGCGATTGCCCGCTGGCAGCGCCTGCCCTGGCCCACACCCGCCCAGTGGCGGCATTCGGCCCTGATCGGCGGGCTGATGGTGTTCGGCGCCATGGGCATGGTCGTGATGGCCCAGAAAATGGGCATCGGCTCGGGCCTGATGGCCACGGTGGTGACCACCATGCCAATGTGGCTGGCGCTGTGGACGCGCTGGGGCGGCGAGCGGGTACCGGTCACCAGCTGGATCGGCCTGGGCCTGGGGGTTATGGGTGCCGCCGTGCTGGCGCTCGAGGGCGACTTCTCGGCCACCTGGCTCGGTGCGCTGCTGGCCTTCGGTGCGCCCCTGTGCTGGAGCATCGGCTCCTATGCCTCGCGCAAGCTCGACTTGCCTGCCCCCGCCATGGCCTCGGCCGCGCAGTGGCTGCTGGGCGGCCTCATGGGCGCCGTCACCGCCTGGTGGCTGGAGCCGGCCTCCCACAGCTGGAGCCCGCTGCAGATGAGCCTGACGTCGTCGCTGGCCTGGCTGTACCTGGTGGTCATGGGCACGCTGGTCACGCTCAATGCCTACCTGTGGCTGCTCAAGAACGCCTCGCCCGCGCTGGCGGGCAGCTACTCCTTCGTCAACCCGGTGGTGGCGCTGTGGGTGGGTGTGGCCCTGGGTGGCGAGGTGCTGACCGGCCAGGTGTTCATCGCGCTGCCGCTGATCCTGCTGGCGCTGGCCTGCATCATCTACGGGCAACCGGTGTGGCGCTGGCTGCAGCCCCGGCTGGGGCTGGGCGGACTGCGCCGCGCCTGAAGCGGGGTGGTCAGACCCAGCGCAGCAACAGACCCGCCACTGCCGGCAGCACCAGTGCACTGAACAAGGCCGACAGGCCCATGGCCAGGCCGGCGAAGGCCCCCATTTCCTCACTGACCTGAAAGGCCCGCGCGGTGCCGATGCCGTGCGCCGCCGTGCCCAGCGCGAAGCCCCGCACCGCCGGGTCGGTGATGCGCAGCGCATCGAACAGGTAGCGCGCGGTGGCCGCACCCAGGATGCCGGTGCTCACCACCAGCACCGCCGTCAGCGAGGGCAGCCCGCCGATCTGCTCGGCAATCCCCATGGCCACCGGGGTGGTGACCGACTTGGGTGCCAGCGAGGCCAGCGTGGCCTTTGAGGCGCCCAGCAGCCAGCCGATGCCGATGGCGCTGACGGTGGCCGCCAGGGTGCCGGCCACCAGGGCACCGAACAGTGGCAGCCACAGGCGCTTGAGGCGCGGCAGTTGCTCCAGCAGCGGCACGGCCAGCGCCACCGTGGCCGGCCCGAGCAGAAAGTGCACGAATTGCGCACCCTCGAAATAGGTGGCATAGGGGGTGCCCGTGGCCCAGAGCAGCAGCCCCAGACCGATGACCGAAAACGCCACCGGATTGGCCAGCGGATGAAAGCCGCTGCGCCGATACAGCACGAAGGCGCCCTGGTACATCAGCAGCGTCACCGTCAGCCCCAGCAGCGGCGTCGCCGAGAGGTAGACCCAGACATCGGCCAGCCGGCCGGCCGCGCCTTCGGCCAGCGGCAAGCCGGCGTTCAAGACCGGCCCCCCGGCGAGGCGGCATCGGGTTCAGAACCACGGGTCAGCCGCATCAGCGCCTGCAGGGTCAGGGCCGCCGCCACCAGCCCGATCCAGGTGGAGAGCACCAACGCCACGCCAATGGCCAGCGCCTCGTCACCCAGTCGCTGCAGGTGCAGCATCACCCCCACGCCCGCCGGCACGAACAGCAGCGACAGGTGCTGCAGCAGGGTCTGTGCGGTGGGCCGGACCATGGCCAGCACCGATGGCCGCCAGGCCAGCACGGGCAGCAGCAGGGCCAGTCCCAGCACCGGGCCGGGCACCGGCAGATCCAGCGCACGCACCAGCGCCTCACCCAGCAACTGGAAAACCAAGAGGGTGGACAGGGCAGCGATCATGGTTTCTCACTCAGGCAATGCCACCCCAAGGTGCGGACCCCTTCGGCCCGCGTTTCTCAGAGCAGCTCTTTGGGAATGTTGCCACCGTTGGCGGCGATGTGGCCCAGCACATTCTTGTGCAGCCACATGTTCATCCTGGCCGAGTCGCTCATCAGTTCATCAGGGCAGTACAGCTCCTTGGCCAACTCTTTGCGCGCGGCCAGGCTGCTGTCCAGGCCCAGCAGCTTGAGCAGGTCGACGATGGACGTCTTCCAGTTGAGCTTCTCGGGATGCTTGGCCGCCTTTTCGGCCAGCAGGGTCATGACGTCGACCATGGCGATGGGTTGCACCACCGGTTCGGCCGGTGCTGCCGCGACCGCCGCGGGCGCAGGCGCTGCCGGGGCCACGGCCGCAGGCGGCGTGATCACCGGCGCGGCCGCCGCTTCCTTCATGCCCAGCTTCTCCAGGATGTTGCTGAAAAATCCCATGGTGCTCTCCTCCGGTTGCGTTGGTTGACAAAGCGGCACTGCCCGGACGCCCCGGTCAGCACGGATGCAGCTTACCCCCAACCCACGACAAAGGCATTACTTTTTGTGCACTGTCTTCCGATCCCGTTATCGGGTGTGCGCAAATGCCGGTCCCTGTCAGGTCAGCGCCTCATCCAGGAGTTCCACCCAGTGACGCACCGGGGTATCGGTGCCGCTTTGCAGGTGCGTGATGCATCCGATGTTGGCACTGGCAATCACCGCCGGTTGCAGTTCGCTCAGGTGGCCGAGCTTGCGATCACGCAGCTGATAGGCCAGCTCGGGGTTGAGTACCGAGTAAGTGCCGGCCGAACCGCAGCACAGGTGCGATTCGTTGCGCGCCACCTGCACGGTAAAGCCCAGCGCCGCCAGGTGCGTCTCGACGCCGCCCTTGAGCTTCTGCCCGTGCTGCAGCGTGCAGGGCGGATGAAAGCCGATGACTTTCCTGGTGTCGGGCTTGGCAGCCAGCTTGGGCTGGAGCACCGGCACCAGCGCCGGCAGCAACTCGCTTAGGTCCTTGGTCAGCTCGCTGATGCGGGCCGCCTTGGCGGCATAGGCCGGATCATCGCGCAGGATGTGACCGTACTCCTTGACCGTGACGCCGCAGCCCGAGGCGTTCATCACGATGGCCTCCACCCCTTGCTCCACGTGCGGCCACCAGGCGTCGATGTTGGCGCGCATCTGCGCCGTGCCGCCGTCCTGGTCATTCAGGTGGAACTTGACCGCGCCGCAACAGCCCGCCTCGGGCGCGACCACGGTCTGGATGCCAGCGGCGTCCAGCACGCGCGCGGTGGCGGTGTTGATGTTGGGCATCATGGCCGGCTGCACGCAGCCCGCCAGCATCAGCACCTTGCGCGCATGCGTGGCCGTCGGCCAGCGGCCGGCGTCCTGCCTGGCGGGCACCTTGTTCTTCAGCGTCTCGGGCAGCAGACCACGCACCAGCTGGCCCAGCTTCATGGCCGGGCCGAAGGCGGGCGAGGTCAGACCTTCCTTGAGCAGCCAGCGCACCGCCTTTTCGCCGGCCGGGCGCGGCACCTTGGCGTCCACGATCTTGCGGCCGATGTCGACCAGATGACCGTAGTCCACCCCGCTGGGACAGGTGCTCTCGCAATTGCGGCAGGTCAGGCAGCGGTCCAGGTGCATCTGGGTGGCGCGCGTGGGCTCGGCGCCTTCGAGCACCTGCTTCATCAGGTAGATGCGCCCTCGCGGACCATCCAGCTCGTCGCCGAGCAACTGGTACGTCGGACAGGTGGCGGTGCAGAAGCCGCAGTGCACGCACTTGCGCAGGATGGCTTCGGCGGCGATGCCGTCGGCGGTGCCTTTGAATTCGGGGGCGAGGTTGGTTTGCATGACTTATCCCATCCGGCCCGGGTTGAACAAACCCTGCGGGTCGAAGGCTTCGCGCAGGCGGCGGGTGATGGCCTGCAGGGCAGGACTTTCGGTGTCGAAGCGGCGCACACCAGGCGCGCCATCGGCGCCGGGCCGGAACAGGGTGGCGTGGCCCTGGACCGCCGCGGCCGCCGCACGGACGGCTGTGGCGGCGCTGGCCGGGGCCCAGAGCCAGCGCTGGGCGCCTTGCCATTCCACCAACTGCGGGTACGGCAGCTCCAGCACCGGCGCGGTCTGTGGCACCGACAGGCGCCAGAGGCACAGGTCGGGTGCCGCCGGCCGGAAAAACGGCAAAGCATGGTCGCGACAGGCGTCCCAGTCCGCCGCGGCCTGGGTGTTGTCCATGCGCTGGCCCCCCGCCACCTCACGCAGCATGCGTTCGCCAGCGGCCTCGACCGCCGCCACCGCGCCGCGCAGGCGCACAAACAGCAGCTCGGGCGCATCCGGCGCCGTCTCGTCGCGTACCCAGCAGGAGGCGTTCAGCGGCAGGGGCTGACCACCCCAACGGTGCAACTGCTCCAGCGCCTCATGCTGGCCCAGGCGGAAGACCAGGGTGGCCTCGGCCGGTGCCACAGGCAGCACCTTGAGCGAGAGGTGAGTGATCACCCCCAGTGTCCCCATGGAACCCGCCAGGGCACGGCTGATGTCGTAGCCGGCGACGTTCTTCATGACCTGACCGCCAAAGGTCAGCCAGTGACCCTGTCCATCGACGAACTGGGCACCCAGCACAAAGTCCCGCACACCGCCCACCGTCGCGCGCGCCGGACCGGCGAGGCCAGACGCGACCACCCCTCCGATGGTCGAGCCGCCCCCCAGTCGCGGAGGATCGAAAGGCAGATGCTGCCCCTTCTGCGCCAGCGCGGCCTGCACCTCGGCCAGCGGCGTGCCGGCCCGCACGGTGATGACCAGCTCGGTCGGTTCGTGACTGACAATGCCCGTCCACTCACGGACATCCAGCGGACGCCCCGCCGTCGCCTCGCCACAGAAGTTCTTGGTACCGCCGCCGGTGATGCGCAACGGCGTCCGGTCGGCCATGGCCGCGCGCACCTGGTCGATCAGACCCTGGGGGGAATCGTTCGTGGGGATGTCGCTCATGGCCGTGATGGTAGCGACCGGGCCCGCCCGCGCCGTTGAATTTTTTGCACGCCGCGCTGCAATCGCGGCCGCCTGCCCGTCGAGAGCGCTCTGCCCGAGGCTGCGGGTCAGCGGGTAAACCCGAGGCAGGCGCCGGCATTCGGGCGTCCTCGGCACTCCCGCCGCAAACGCTTCTCCCGTGCCGCCTTTGTCTCGCCGCTGCCACTGTCCAGAAACTTCACGCGTGCCGCCTCGCGCGGGGCGGCCTCACGCGCCTTGGCGCTGCCCGCCCAGGCCGGCATGGCCAGCGACGCGACCAGCGCCAGAACAATCCAATGCCGGTCGCGCGTGGTCATGGCTCTTCTCCTCACGGTCTTTCTTCCCCTGTTGGCCGCCGATGCTAGCGGGGGATGGCCCATCTCGCCTCCCCCGCGTGGGGGACAAAAAAACCCCGCGTGCCTTCCGGCAACGCGGGGTGAACATCCAAAGGAGACTCTCAGAGACAGCGTGGCAGCATCATTCCTCTCGGCGTGCTGCTCACCACGCGGGTTGCGGCATCAACGGTTGTAGGCCGTCTCGCCGTGCGAGCTGATGTCCAGACCTTCGCGCTCGGCTTCTTCACTCACGCGCAGACCCAGCACCATGTCGACAATCTTGTAGACGATGAACGCCACCACCGCCGACCAGACCATGGTGATGACCACACCTTCGGCCTGCACCAGCAGCTGGCTGCCGATGGAGTAGCCGTCGGCCTTGACGCCACCCAGGGAAGCGGCCGAGAACACACCGGTCAGCAGGGCACCGACGATGCCACCGACGCCGTGCACGCCGAACACGTCCAGCGAGTCGTCGGCACCGAGCATCTTCTTGAGACCGGTGACGCCCCACAGGCACAGGAAGCCGGAGACCAGACCGATGACGATGGCGCCCATGGGGCCGACGGTACCGCAGGCCGGGGTGATGGCCACCAGACCGGCGACAGCACCGGAGGCCGCACCCAGCATCGAGGCCTTGCCCTTGGACAGGGACTCGCCAATGCACCAGGCCAGCACAGCGGCCGCGGTGGCCACCAGGGTGTTGATGAACGCCAGGGTCGTGCCGCCGTTGGCTTCCAGGTTGGAGCCGGCGTTGAAACCGAACCAGCCCACCCACAGCAGGGAAGCACCCACCATGGTCAGGGTCAGGCTGTGCGGGGCCATGGCTTCCTTGCCGTAGCCAATGCGCTTGCCCACCACATAGGCACCCACCAGACCGGCCATGGCCGCATTGATGTGCACCACGGTGCCGCCGGCGAAGTCCAGCGCGCCCTTGTCGAACAGGTAGCCGCCAGCGCCCCAGACCATGTGGGCGATCGGCAGGTAGCTGAAGGTGAACCACAGGGCGCAGAAGAGCAGCACGGCGCTGAACTTGATGCGCTCGGCGAACGAGCCCACGATCAGCGCGCAGGTGATGCCGGCAAACGTGGCCTGGAAGGCGATGAAGATGTACTCGGGGATCATCACGCCGGGGGTGAAGGTCGCTGCCAGCGACTCCGGCGTCACGCCCGCCAGGAACACCTTGTCCAGGCCGCCGATGATCAGGCCCTCGCCGCCGAACGCCACGCTGTAGCCATAGACGGCCCACAGCACGGAGATCAGCGAGAAGACGACCATGACCTGCATCAGCACCGACAGCATGTTCTTGCTGCGCACCAGGCCACCGTAGAACAGGGCCAGGCCGGGGATGACCATCAGGATCACCAGGATGGTGGAAATCATCATCCAGGTCACATCACCCTTGTCGACGGTTTCCTTGACAGGGGCTTCGGCAGCAGCGGCCTCGGCGGGCGCAGCGGCAGGAGCAGCAGTGGGTGCCGCCACGGCGGCGGGAGCGGCCGAGGCGTCCGCAGGCGCAGCAGCAGCGGCCGGCGCCTCGGTGGTGGTCTGGGCAACCGCGTTCAGGCCACCAAAGGCCAGTCCCAGTCCCAGGAGCAGTGAAGCAATGAGCTTTTTCATGTCCGTGATCTTTCTTGTGACGGGGTCGTGATCAGAGGGCTTCCTTGCCGGTTTCACCGGTGCGGATGCGGACGACCTGTTCCAGGGGAGAGACGAAGATCTTGCCGTCGCCGATCTTGCCGGTGCGGGCAGCGCCTTCGATGGCTTCGATGACCCGGTCGACGAGCTCGTCGGCCACGGCCGCCTCGATCTTGACCTTGGGCAGGAAGTCAACGACGTATTCGGCGCCGCGATAGAGCTCGGTATGGCCCTTCTGGCGACCGAAGCCCTTGACCTCGGTGACGGTGATGCCTTGAACGCCCATGCCGGAGAGTGCTTCGCGCACTTCGTCCAGCTTGAACGGCTTGATGATGGCGGAGACCATTTTCATGTGCTGTTCCCTCTTGTCGATGGTTGCGGTTCAGGCGGTGAGGCCGGCCGCGGGGCTGAGATTCATGGCAGCGCCCCTGAGGACGACGGCCACCTTGGATGCGACGGTGTTCATGGGCACTCCAATGTTTCGAAACGTTCGCCCAGAGGGTCTAGCAGGGAACGTGCCAGGTCACCTTCACTTCGGATGCTTTCCAGCCCCGGCACTGTCGTGGAAATGCCGCTTTTCCCTTGCCTGAGGGTGCCCTCTCGGGAGGCTGCGTGCCATGATCCCCGGCCCGGCGGTACATCCAGTACCCCGGAACGCACAAAAAAGGTGCAACAAGGTCGTCCAGCCAGCCATGGCCGACAAATGCACCGAAACAGGGAAGGAATACACCATGAGTCTGTCCTTGGTGCACAGCCGTGCATTGCAGGGTCTTCAGGCACGCCCGGTGCAGGTGGAAGTGCACCTGGCCAACGGCCTGCCCAGCTTCACGCTGGTCGGTCTGGTCGACACCGAAGTGAAGGAGGCGCGCGAGCGGGTCCGCTCGGCCATCGCCAATGCCGGGCTGGAGTTCCCCAGCAACAAGCGCATCACCGTCAACCTGGCTCCCGCCGACCTGCCCAAGGATTCGGGCCGCTTCGACCTGCCGATCGCCCTGGGCATTCTGGCGGCCAGCGGCCAGGTGGATGCCGCCAAGCTCAAGGGGTGGGAATTCGCCGGCGAACTGTCGCTGGGCGGCGAGCTGCGTCCGGTCCGCGGGGCCCTGGCCATGAGCCTGGCCTTGCACAGCGGGTCCGCCGGCGATCAGGCCCCCGCGCGGCTCGTGCTGCCCCCGGACAGCGCCGAGGAAGCCGCTCTCGTGCCCATGGCGCAGGTCTACCGGGCCAGGCACCTGCTGGACGTGGTGCAGCGATTTCTGCCCGAGCGGGCTGGTGAGCCACTGCCCGAGACCATCGACGATGGGGGCTGGCTGCGGCTGGCCCCCTCGGCACTGGGTACGTCCGAACCCTACCCCGATCTGGCCGACGTCAAAGGCCAGGCGGCCGCCCGGCGCGCGCTGGAGATTGCTGCGGCCGGTGGTCACAGCCTGCTGATGATGGGACCGCCTGGCTCCGGCAAATCCATGCTGGCCCAGCGCTTTGCTGGCCTGCTGCCCCCGCTGTCCACCGAGGAGGCACTGGAGGCGGCGGCCGTGGCCTCATTGGCGGGCCGATTCCGTCTGGAGCGCTGGGGTGTTCGTCCCACCGCTGCGCCTCACCACAGTGCCAGCGCGGTGGCCCTGGTGGGCGGCGGCTCTCCGCCGCGCCCGGGTGAGATCTCGCTGGCGCACCACGGTGTGCTGTTCCTGGACGAGTTCCCCGAGTTTGCACGCAGCGCGCTCGAAGCTCTGCGCGAGCCGCTTGAAACCGGCCACATCCGCATCTCGCGCGCCGCGATGCAAAGCGAGTTTCCGGCCCGTTTCCAACTGATCGCCGCGATGAACCCCTGTCCCTGCGGCTACCTCGGCCATCCGACCCGTGCCTGCCGCGACACCCCCGATCAGGTGGCACGCTACCAGGGCAAGCTCAGCGGACCGCTGCTCGACCGCATCGACCTGCACGTCGAGGTACCGGCTCTGCCCCCCGATGATCTCTTGCGCGCCGTGCCGGGCGAAACCACGGCACAGGTGCGCGAACGCGTGATGCAGGCCCGCGAGCGCGCCTGCAGACGCCAGGGCGGCACCAACCAGGCGCTGACCGGGCAGGCGCTGGACGAGCATGTACGCGCCGACGAAACAGCCCTGAAGTTCCTGAACACCGCAGCGGCCCGTCTGGGCTGGAGTGCCCGCAGCACCCACCGCGCCATGCGGGTGGCACGAACGATTGCCGATCTGGCACAGGCCGACCAGGTGGGCGTGGCCCACGTGGCCGAGGCGGTGCAGTACCGGCGGGTGCTGCGCTCCGGCAACTGAGCTGCCGGACTCAGACCACCCGCACCTGGTCGGTCAATTCGTTGGGGTTGGCCTGGCCTTCGGCGAGAGGGTAGTGCTGCACCAGCAGGGCCGAGACCTCTTCCAGCGCCTCGGTCAGTCCACCCTCGACATCGCCCTGACGCAGCCGGAGAGCCAGGCGGTCGACCACGGCCTGCCAGTGTTCGGGAGGCACCTGGCGGGCAATCCCCCGGTCGGCCACGATGTCGATGCGGCGTTCGGCCAGCAACAGGTAGATCATGACGCCGTTGTTGTGATCGGTATCCCAGACACGCAGCTTGCCGAACCAGGCCAGCGCACGGGTGCGCACCACCTCGGGCAGCGAGGCATCGCGCCCGATGCGCCACAGGTAGCGCTCGGGCAGGGAGCCTTCGACACACAGGCAGATCTCGCCACTGTGGCGCCGCTCGCTGGCGGCCACGCGCTGCCGCAGGCGATCGGCCATGTCCGGGGGCACGGCGCGCTGCGCCGCCCCGTCGGCCTGCCAGCGGTGCCGCCACCAGCGTGCCCAGCGGCGCCACAGGGGTTCGCGGAAATTGCCCATCTCACCAGTCTCCTGACGCACCGCCGCCACCAAAGTCGCCGCCGCCCCCCGAGGAAAATCCCCCGCCGCCGGACGACCAGCCTCCTCCGCCCCCACCCCAGCTGCCCGGGGAACCACCACCCCAATGGCCGCCCCCACGGCGACCACCGGACTGCAGCGGCAACTGCTGGACGAACAGGGACATGAACAGCCCGACCAGGCCCGCCATGATGGCCAGCCAGAGCAGACCACTGAGGGTCCAGACCAGGAAACCAGAGACACCACCGGCCGCCAGCGCGCCCAGCCGGTTACCCAGAATGCCGCGCAGCACAGCCGAGATCAGCGGCACCGCAAACAGGAACAGCAGGCCGATCTCGAACCAGTCGATGCCGCCGCCAGGGCTGGGGCGACCGGATCCGACCTTGGGCAGAGGAAGCGCCTCGCCTTCGATGCGTGCCTGCAGGTGCTCCAGACCGCCGCGAATGCCCCCTGCGATATCACCCCGTCGAAAGGCCGGCGTCACCACCTGATCGATGATGCGCTTGGCCATCACGTCGGGAATGGCGCCTTCCAGGGTCTTGGCAGGCGCGATGCGCAGGCGCCGGTCGTCCAGGGCCACCACGAACAGCAGACCATCGCCCACGTCGCGGCGGCCGATCTTCCAGGCATCGCCCAGGCGCTGGGTGTAGTCGGCGATGTCTTCGGGGGCGGTGCTGCGCACCACCAGCACCACGATCTGCGTGCCGCGCCGCTGCTCGAAAGCCTGCAGCTGCGCCTCCAGCGCGGCCACATCGCCCGCCGCCAGGGTGCCGGTCTGGTCCATGACGCGAGCGGTGAGCGCCGGCACCGGCTGTACGCCCTGCGCCAGGACCGGCACGGCCAGCGCGGTCATGAGCCACAGCAGTGCCCAGCGCCACAGGCGCAGCACCGCCGGCGCGCGCCCCATCAGCCCCATGATCGCTTACTTGGCGAAGTCGACTTTGGGCGGGGCGCTCACGGCGGCTTCATCGGCCACGGTGAAGCCAGCCTTGGGCTGGTAGCCGAAGACCATGGCGGTCAGGTTGGTGGGGAAACTGCGGGCCAGCACGTTGTACTCCTGCACCGCCGCGATGTAGCGGTTGCGCGCCACGGTGATGCGGTTCTCGGTGCCCTCCAGTTGCACCCGCAGGTCGGCGAAGGCCTGGTTGGCCTTGAGGTTGGGGTACTGCTCGACCACGACCATCAGGCGGCTGAGGGCGCTGCCGAGTTCGCCCTGGGCGGCCTGGAATTTCTGCATGGCCGCCGGGTCGGCCACCATCTCGGGCGTCACCTGGATGCCGGTGGCCTTGGCGCGCGCTTCGATGACCTTGGTCAGGGTCTCCTGCTCGAAATTGGCTTCACCCTTGACGGTGGCCACGATATTGGGAATCAGGTCGGCACGGCGCTGGTACTGGTTGAGCACCTCGGCCCAGGACGATTTGGTCTGCTCGTCCAGGCGCTGGAAATCGTTGTAACCGCAGCCGCTGAGCAGCAGGGCCAGCCACAGCGTGGCCAGCCAGGTGAACGGGCGCAGGAATGTGCGGGTCATGGTGTGTCCTCCTGGGGTGGGAATGGATAGCCCTCTGGCCTCGCAGCTTACCGCACACGTGACCTGATCGAGGATCAGTTCAGGAGGTTGGGGTCGCGACGGCTGGACTGCTCGATCTCGCGCAGACGACGGCAGACCGGGTCCTGCGCCAGGGCGGGATCCGCGCAAACCCGCGACTGGCAGACAGAGCGGCTGAAGAAGTTGCTGCTGTCGGCGCAGCGCTGCTCCACGGTGGCCACCGGTGCGGGGCGCGCCGGACTGGGCGTCGGGGCGGGAGCCGGCTCAGGTGCAGGCGGCGGTGGTGCGACGGCGGGCGCCTCGGCCACCGGCGGCGGCACGTCTTTCACCCGCGACGCGGCCCGGCGGGCCTGTTCGGACTGCAGGCGCTTGGCGGCCGCCTCGCGCTCCTGCCGGTGAAGCTCTTCGCGTTCGCGGTCTTCGCGCGCCAGCCGCTCCAGCGAGGCCTGCAGACGGGCCTCGGCGGCGGCGGTCGCCTCCTGCAGGCTCGGATGACCGGCGGGTAGAGCGCCGGTCGGTGCGGCAGATGCGTCGCCAGCCAGAGAAGGACTCATGGCAGTGGCAGGGGATGGCACCGAAGGCCGCAGCGTCCACACGATGGCCGACACCAGGGCCACGGCCCCCACCACGCCGATGCCGATCCATCGACCAGCCGAGGAGCGGGCGACGCTGTCGCCGCGCGTACCCTTGCGGCGCGATCGCCCCGAGCGCGAGCGGCGCGGGCTGGCTGGCGCGGGAACCGGGGTCAGTGGCGCGGCACAACCCACGCAGAAGCGCGCTTTCTCGCGATTCTCTGTTCCGCAAGACCGACACACCACACCCATGAAACGCTTGCCTCCACCCAGGAACCACACCCACAGTCCTGAGGTTGTACCAGAGCTCAGGGGCGGTCGCACGGTCCACAGGACCGGCGGCAGGGCGGCCGCGCCCGGTGGCACCGAAGGCACAATGCAGCCATCGGCCATGCGCCCACCTCAGGAGATCCCATGACACTGTGCCGCCCCCGTCCCCTGCTGACCTGGCTGCTCAGCGGCATGCTGGCGGCCGGCGCCAGCCCGGTGATGGCCAATGAAACCGATCAGGCTGTGGCCGCCTGCCTCAAAGCCTGGGTCACGCATCCTTTCGGCGACCGGCCGTCCTACCGGGTGCTGGGTACGTCGGTCAAGGTGTTTGGCATCGGATCGTCCAGCGCCGACACGGAGAAAACCACCAGCCCCGCTCTGGTGGTGGTGAACCCCGGGGTCAACGTGATGGGCGGCAGCGTGATCGAGCTGCTCAACCCCAACGGCTGGTATTGCCTGCGCAGCACCGTCAGTGTGATGGGTGGTATGACCATCCGCCTGGCCTGCGATGCCCAGCTGGCCTCGCTCTCGGGCACCGCCACGGTGATGGGCAGCAACGCCGATCAGAAAGGGGTGACCGTGATGGGGTCCACCACGGTCGAGCGCGTGGGTTGCCCCGAAGGCAACCGCATCTGAGCACGACCTGCGGGCCGGACGTCAGAGGTTGGGCCCCAGCCAGCGCCTGAGTTCGTTGGCATCCACGCCGCTGCGCGCCGCCAGGTCGGCCACCTGGTCTTCACCGATCTTGCCGACGTTGAAGTAGGTGCTGTCCGGGTGCGCCAGATAGAAGCCGCTGACGCTGGCGGCCGGCGTCATGGCCAGGCTCTCGGTCAGGCCCATGCCGATTTCGTCGGCCTGCAGCAGCGCAAACATGGGTCGCTTGACCGAGTGGTCCGGGCAGGCCGGATAGCCCGGTGCCGGTCGGATGCCGCGGTACTGTTCCTTGATGAGCTGGTCGTTGGTGAGTTGCTCGTCGGCGGCATAGCCCCACAGGTCCTTGCGCACGCGTTCGTGCATGCACTCGGCCATGGCCTCAGCCAACCGGTCGGCCAGTGACTTGAACAGGATGGCGTTGTAGTCGTCGTGCGCGGCCAGGAACTGGGCTTCCTTCTTCTCGGCGCCGATGCCGGCGGTGACGGCGAACACCCCCACGTAATCCGGCGTGCCCGCGGGCGCCACGAAGTCGGCCAGGCAGCGGCTGGGGCGCATCACGCCATCGATCTCCTGCTTCTCCGCCTGCTGGCGCAGCCCGTGCCAGGTCAGCACCGGCTGCTGGCGGCCCTCGTCGGCATAGAGCGCGATGTCGTCGTGGTTGACGCGGTTGGCCGGGTACAGGCCGATCACCGCGTTGGCCGTCAGCCAGCGGCCTTCGATGATCTTTCTGAGCATGGCCTGCGCGTCGGCGAACACCTTGCGCGCCTGTTCGCCCACCACCTCGTCATCCAGGATGGCGGGGTACGGGCCGGCCAGGTCCCAGGTCTGGAAGAACGGTCCCCAGTCGATGTACTTCGCGGCCTCGGCCAGATCGAAATTCTTGAACACGCGACGGCCAATGAACTTGGGCGGTGTCGGTGTGTAAGTGGCAAAGTCCACCGGCGTGGCGTTGGCGCGCGCCTGGTCCAGCGGCCACAGCGGCACTTGCTTCTTGTTCGCGTGCTGCTGGCGCACCTTTTCATAGTCGGCGTTGAGTTCGGCCAGGTACTGCGCGCGGCCGTCGCCGATCAGGCCCTGTGCCACGCTCACGCTGCGCGAGGCGTCGGGCACATAGACCACCGGGCCTTCGTAGTGCGGCGCGATCTTCACCGCCGTGTGCACGCGGCTGGTGGTGGCACCGCCGATTAGCAGCGGAATCTGCTTCTCGCGGAAGTGCGGGTCCTTCTGCATCTCGGCCGCCACCACCTGCATCTCTTCCAGACTCGGCGTGATCAGGCCCGAGAGGCCGACGATGTCGGCACCCTCTTCCTTGGCCTTGGCCAGGATGTCCTGCCAGGGCACCATCACGCCCATGTTCACCACCTCGAAGTTGTTGCATTGCAGGACCACGGTGACGATGTTCTTGCCGATGTCGTGCACGTCGCCCTTGACGGTGGCGATCACGATCTTGCCCTTGCTGCGCACATCGGCGCCGGCCGCTTCAAGCTGACGCTTCTCTTCCTCGATGTAGGGCAGCAGGTGGGCCACGGCCTGCTTCATCACGCGAGCGCTCTTGACCACCTGGGGCAGGAACATCTTGCCCGCACCGAACAGGTCGCCCACCACGTTCATGCCGTCCATCAACGGGCCTTCGATCACGGCCAGCGGACGTCCGCCTTCGGCCTTGATGAGCTGCCACATTTCCTCGGTGTCTTCGCTGATGTGCTCGTTGATGCCGCGCACCAGCGCGTGCGTCAGGCGCTCGCGGATCGGCAGCGCGCGCCATTCGTTCTTCTTGGAGTCGTCCTTGGCCGCGCCCTTGGCACTCTCGGCGATTTCCACCAGCCGCTCGCCAGCGTCCGGGCGCCGGTTGAGCACCACATCTTCCACCCGCTCACGCAGCTCGGGGTCCAGTTCGTCGTAGACGCCCACCATGCCGGCGTTGACAATGCCCATGTCCATGCCAGCCTGGATGGCGTGGTACAGGAACACGGTGTGGATGGCCTCACGCACCGGGTCGTTGCCGCGGAAGCTGAAGGACACGTTGGACACACCGCCTGAAACCTTGGCGCCCGGCAGGTGCTGCTTGATCCAGCGCGTGGCCTCGATGAAGTCCACCGCGTAGTTGTCGTGCTCGGCAATGCCGGTGGCGATGGCGAAGATGTTCGGGTCGAAGATGATGTCTTCGGGCGGAAAACCCACCTCGTCGACCAGGATGCGGTAGGCGCGCTCGCAGATCTCGATCTTGCGCGCGTAGGTGTCGGCCTGGCCCTGCTCATCAAAGGCCATCACCACCGTGGCAGCGCCATAGCGCTTGATCAGTTTGGCCTGGCGCTTGAACTCCTCCACGCCTTCCTTCATGGAGATGGAGTTGACCACCCCCTTGCCCTGGATGCACTGCAAGCCGGCCTCGATCACGCTCCACTTGGACGAATCGATCATGATCGGCACACGCGCGATGTCGGGCTCGCCGGCGATCAGGTTCAGGAAGCGCACCATGGCGGCCTTGCTGTCGAGCATGGCCTCGTCCATGTTGATGTCGATGATCTGCGCACCGTTCTCCACCTGCTGGCGGGCCACGGCCAGGGCGTCTTCGTAGCGTCCTTCCAGGATCATGCGGGCGAAAGCTTTGGACCCCGTGACGTTGGTGCGCTCACCCACGTTGACGAACAGGCTGTCGCGACCGATGAACAGCGGCTCCAGGCCAGACAGCAGCATGGGCGGGACGGACGCGGCGGGGGCGGACGGGGACGAGGCAACGGCAGACATGGGGCTCACCAGGAAGGGTTCAGAAACTGGTGAGCGCCGTTGGAGCCGGCGTGGCCGGCAGGGCGATGTAGGGTCGCCCGTGGTCTCAAGCCTGACGCTGGCGGGACGGCCAGCGCTGCAACGCTCCTTGAGAGGATGCGATTTTACCGTCTGCTGCCCTCCTCTGGTGCGAAGCTTGCTTGTCTCCCCACCATGACATCCGCCAATCTCCCCGTCGACTGGCACGCCCAGGAACTGCTGCTGCT
>JAJPEW010000137.1 GCA_021166755.1 Hydrogenophaga sp.
ACGGCGACGTGAGCACGGCCACGGTGACGGTCAACGTCGCCGCGGTCAATGATCAGCCTGACCCTGGTGTAACTCCCCAGCCACCGACCATCGTCCTCCCCGAAGTCCCGGTTGTCGACGATGATCCCCGTCCTTCCACGAACCCGGATACCAAGGATCAGCCTATTGTTCCTGAGCAGGTCGATTCCAAGGTATCGTTCTCGCCCTTGTATGTGTTGAGGGAAGTAGGCGAACTGCAGGTCGAGCGAAACCTCGTGATGTCCGGCGCTGGCGCGTTCATGGATTCGTCCCTCGGGGCGGAGGTGATGGGCCAGGTACCCGACGGCATGATGCTCCAGGGCGGCATGGATGGGCTTCGTGTTCGCGATTACGCCTTCGGCGAGATGATGGGTTTCGATCCTGCCGTCCATGTCCAGCATGCGGTGCGTCACCAACCGGTGACCAGCGAGCACGGTCTCTTTGTCCAGCACGCCGTACGCGCGTCGCAGCTTGAAGCACGCGTGCGGGATGCCTCCATCAATGCGCAGACCAACTCGGCCGCTTTGGGTGTGAGCACGCTCTTTGACGCCTTCGCGCTGGGAAGTCCCGGGTCGCAGGCGTCTGACCAGTCTGCCCCGCAGGCACCCGTTGCCCGAACGGCCGCCGTTTCATCCGCGTCGGAGGCTGCCGATAAGGACAAGCAGCAGACCGGTGCCCGAGTGACGAGCTCTGATGCGGCCAGTGCGCAACCAGCCGAGAAGGCCTTGGTCCCCGGTCAGCCACGGGCCTCGGCCGGTTTCCGCTCCCAGCTTGAAAAGATGGCCCGTGACCGGCAAGTCGGCGCACGACCCATGACCCGTGGGGTTGTGAAGGCCTGATCGAATGTTTGTAGGTAAACCGAAATGATGAATCCCATGATCCCTTCCAGCGACCGTCGACTCACATGGGTCCGAGGTTTTTCGGCTGTGGCCGCTGCCGTCATCCTGGCCGGCTGCTCTGTGACTCCCAAGGCACTCACGCCAGACGAGGTGCGAGATCGCGTCAAGCAGGACAGCGTCGAGATGTATCGGGCCCAGGAACCCATCACAGGGCCCGTCAGCATGGAAGAAGCCGTGGCCAGGGCGCTGAAGTACAACCTGGACTACCGGCTCAAGCGCATGGAGTCCGCGTTGGCGCTCGGGCTGACCGACTACGCGAGCAAGGACATGCTGCCCCAGCTGGTGGCGAGTGCGGGTTATCAGAGCCGCAACAACTTCTCCGGCGGCACCAGCATCGGTCTGCTCGACGGCGTTGAATCGACCAACCCGACGAGTTCGGACGAGCGCAGCCGCACGCTGCGTGGTATCGAGTTTTCGTGGAATGCCCTGGATTTCGGGGTCTCCTATTACCGCGCCCGCCAGCAGGGGGACCAGTTCCTGATTGCCGAGGAACGCCGGCGCAAGGTGGTGCAGAACCTGCTGCAGGACGTGCGTGCCGCCTACTGGCGGGCGCTGGGTGCGCAGCGACTGACCGCGCAGGCCGACGAGGTGCTGCAAAAGGCATCCCTGGCGCTGACCCGGTCCCGGGAGGCAGAATCGCAGAAGATCATCTCTCCCGGTGTGGCATTGGCCTACCAGCGAGCCCTTCTGGACGCCACCACCTTGCTGAACCAGCGTCGCCAGGATCTGGAATTTGCCAAACGTGAGCTGGCTGCTCTGATGAACGTCCCGCCTGGCGTGGAGTTCCAGGTGGCAGAAGCCCAGGAAGTCCCCTTGCCGATGGCTCCCCGAGAGCTGGGCAAGCTGGAAGACATGGCACTGTTGCAGCGCCCGGAGCTGCGTGAAGAGGATTTCCGCAAGCGCATCAGCGCCGACGAGGCGCGCAAGCAGATTCTGTCGGTGTTGCCAGGGATCACACTGAGCTACGGCCAGCAATACGACTCCAACCGCTTCCTGTTCAACAATTCCTGGAGCGAGGGCGGCCTGAGTCTGGCCTGGAACCTGATGCGTCTGGTATCGATCCCGGCCATGAAGGACATGCAGGCCTACCAGGCCAAGACCGACGAAGCCCGCCGCATGGCGCTGTCGATGGCGATCCTGACCCAGACGCGTGTGGGTGTCGAGCGCTACCGCATGGCGCTGGAGGACTTCAAGCTGGCTGACCAGGCGGCTCAGGTGGATCAGCGTCTGGCGGCCTTCACCAAGGCATCGGTGTCGGCCAAGCTGGACAGCGAACTGGAAGCCATCCGCACCCAGGCCCGTGCGGTACTGGGTGCCTACCAGCGCGCCAATGCCTACGCCAACGCGCATATTGCGTTCGGTCGCCTGTACAACTCGCTCGGGTTTGATCCGATTGCGGATGACTTCGGGGGCAACGATCTGCAGCAGCTGACCCAGCGTGTGGCACAGCATCTGCAGGCGACCCAGAAGGACGCCTTTGCGATGAGTTCCAACCTGTTCGGACAGGCTCCTGTGGTTTCCGTGCAGCTGGCCGGGATCCAGGATCCGGTCCAGCGGGTGCGCATGACCGCCCTGGTCAAGGATGTCCTCAGCCGTCACCAGATCGAGGCGGACGACCAGCGCGGTGTGCCGCTGCAACTTTCGTTCGACAGTGACCGCCGTCCGGGCGTCGAGCGCGCTTCCTGGACGGTGAAACTGATGGACGACTCGGCCCAGGTCCGCCAGCAGGCCCGTTTTGACACTACCATTCCGGCTGATGCCCGTGCGTCAGTCTATGAGTCCAGCCTGGTCGCTGCGCTCAATGCCAATCTGGGCAGCATCAAGTCCTGGCTGCAGATCGACTGACATGATCCATCTTCCCGTTGCCCGTTGGGCCTTATGCATCGCGGCCCTTCTGAGCCTGCCCGTGGCCGCGCAGACCGCCAGGGCCAGTGGTACCGAGCAGGCGGCCGATGCGGTCCGTGTCCTTGTGCTGCCCAACGGTGAGACCACGCTCGCCAGCCCGGTACCCGGCCGCATCATCGCCATGAATGCCGGTCTGGGACTGCCCTTTCGCCAGGGGGATGTCCTGGTTTCGCTTGACTGCGAGGAACCGCAGGCGCGCCTGGCCATGGCCAAGGCAGAGCTGACGGCCGCCACCGACCAGCACGAGGCCAAGTTGCGGATGCAGGGCTTGGAGCAGGCCAGCGATGTGGAGGTCGCGCTGGCCGCCAGTGCCGTGGCCAAGGCCAAGGCCCAGACCGATCTGTACCAGTTCCAGATCTCGCAGTGCTCGATCCGAGCGCCCTGGGACGGCAACACCGCCAAGCTGCATGCCCGCAGCTTCATGTCGGTCACCGCCGGGCAACCCTTGCTCGATCTGGTGCGTCGTGGCCCCTTGCTGCTCAAGCTCAATGTGCCCTCGCGTTGGATGACAGGCCTGAAAAACGGGCAGGACTTCGAGGTTTCCATCGACGAGACCGGCAACACCTATCCGGCCCGTGTTCGCCGGATCAACAGCCGCGTCGACCCGGTCAGCCAGACCATTGAACTGGAGGCGACCATGCTTCGCTCTCATGCCGATCTGCTGCCCGGCATGAGCGGCGTCGCCCGGTTCAGTGGGTTGCGTTGAGCCGCTCATGAGTGAAAGTCAGGATCTGGGCATCCTGCTCCAGATCCAGGAGCGGGCTCTTCAGGCAACCTCGCTGGATGCCCTGCGATTCTCGATCGTCAACGAAACGCATGCGCTGGTGCCATACCGGCAGTCGGCCTTGTTTGCCGACGACGCCGGTCGACGCACCCTGGTGGCCGCCTCTGGGCTGGTCAGCGTGGCCAACGATTCTCCCTTTGCGGTCTGGCTGCACCGCTTCGCACAGCGCTGGCCAGCCGATGGAGCCTTGCACCGCCTGGATTTCGACGGCGCTTCGCCCGAGGACGTCCAAGGGTGGGAAGAGTGGTTGCCGGATCACCTTCTGCTGGTTCCGCTCAAGTCAGGGGATGGTCGCGTGCTGGGTACCGTCATGTACGCGCGCGAAACGCCCTGGGTAGACCACGAACTCGCTCTGCTGTCGCGACTTCACCTCACCTACGCGCACTGCCTCCGGTCGCTGTCATCCGGGCAGACACGCACCTGGCGCACCTGGCCGCATCGGCTGCTGGGTCGTCATCGGTGGAAGATCGCGGTCGCGGTGGGCTTGGCACTGTGCATACCGGTTCGGCTGTCGGTGCTGGCCCCCGCGGAAGTGGTGGCCCTGGACGCCATCCAGGTCGCATCCCCGCAGGATGGCGTCATTGGCAGCTTTACCGTGGCACCCAATGCACGGGTCAAGGCTGGGGACCTGCTGTTCTCGCTGGAAGACTCCACGGTAATGAACCGGCGACAGGTGGCCATGCAAAGCCTGGAGGTGGCGCGGGCTGATGCACTGGTGGCACAGCAGAGGGCTTTCGATGACACCCGAAGCAAGGCGGAGGTGGCTGTCGCGCTCGGCCGGGTTCGCGAGAAGGAAGCCGAGTTGGCGGCCATTGATGTTCAGGCGCGGCGGGTGGAGATTCGTGCCGATCGCGACGGTGTGGCCGTGTTTGCCGATTCCAATGACTGGATAGGTCGACCGGTACAGACCGGCGAGCGGGTGATGCAGCTCGCGCAGCCTGAGGATGCAGGCATTCTGGTGTGGATGGCGGTCCCCGATGCCATCAACCTTGAGCTGGATGCGCCCGTCAGGCTGTTTTTGCACACGGATCCGCTCCAGCCGCGTGATGGCCGGCTGGTCGAGACCAGCTATCAGGCGGTGCGCAGTCCGGAGGATGTGGCCTCCTACCGCCTACGAGCACGATTTGACACAGGGGAGGAACTGCCCCGGATCGGCTTGCGCGGCACCGCGCGAATCGCCGGGGACTGGGTTCCTTTGGCGTATTACCTGTTCCGGCGGCCCTTGGCCGCGGTGCGCGAATGGACAGGGCTCTGAACGCGCCCGGCGCGGTGGCGGCGGTTCGCCAGCATGCCAAGCCCCAGCCCTTGCCGGCCTTGCGTGATGAACTGCAGCTGTTTGAGGCGGCCCGCAATCACGATGGCACCCCAGCCTGGATCATCCAGGATCCGGTCAACAACCGCTTCTTCCGGATCGGCTGGCTCGAGTTCGAGATGCTGGTGCATTGGTCGGGGAATGACGTTGCAACCCTCATTCGGGCGATCAACGAAAGCACCCCTTTGAATGTCACGCCAGCTGACGTTCGGCAGATGCTGTCGTTCCTGTCGGACAACCAGTTGCTGCGGCTGGACCGGCCTGCGGATGTGGCCAACGCCGCCCAGCAGAAAGCACGGCAACGACGCTCACCGGTGGAATGGCTGGTGCACAACTACCTGTTCTTCCGTGTGCCACTGGTGCGTCCTCAGGCAGCCCTGGCCAGACTCAAGCCATGGCTTGAGCGCATCAACATGGCCTGGGTCGCCCTGGTCGTCGGTCTGCTGACCCTGGCCGGCCTGTATCTCGTCTCGAGGCAATGGGATCAGTTCACGCACACGCTGATCGATCACTTCACCTGGACAGGACTGCTGGGCTATGGCGTGGCCCTTTTGCTGGCGAAGACCGTGCACGAAATGGGCCATGCCCTGGTCGCCACCCGCTACGGGGTGCGTGTGGCGCACATGGGGGTGGCCTTTCTGGTGATGTTTCCCATGCTCTACACCGACACGGGCGAGAGCTGGCGCCTGCCATCGTCCCGACAGCGGCTGGCCATTGCCAGCGCCGGCATCGGCATCGAACTCGCGCTCGCGGGTATCTGCACCTTGCTGTGGTCGCTCACACCCGATGGCGCTTTGCGCAACGGTCTGTTCTTTCTGGCCACCACCAGCTGGGTCATGACGCTGGCGATCAACGCCAGTCCGTTCATGCGGTTCGACGGGTACTTCATCCTCAGTGACCTGCTGGACATGCCCAACCTCAACCAGCGCTCGGGCGCGCTGGCCCGGGTGTGGCTGCGCCGCGTGCTGCTGGGCTGGAATGACCCGTGGCCCGAACACCAGGCACCCGGCCGTCGGCGCGCCCTGATTGCGTTTGCTCTGACCACCTGGGTGTATCGCCTGGTGGTTTTCCTGGGTATTGCACTGATGGTGTACCTGTTCTTCTTCAAGGCGCTCGGCATTGTGCTGATGCTGCTGGAGATTCACTGGTTCATTGCCCGACCCGTGATGCAGGAGCTCAAGCAATGGCGCGATCGGCGAGGCGAGATCGCCCCCCGGCGACGCTGGTGGCTGGCGGGCCTGGTGGCTGGCGGGTTGATCCTGCTGCTCGTTCCGATCCAGAGCAGGGTGGAGGCTTACGGGGTGCTGCGAGCTGCTGGGCAACACACCCTGCATGCCCCTTTTGGCGCCCGGATCACCCAGATGCCGACCCGGCGCACATTCCAGGCGGGGGATGTTGTGTTCGTCCTGGATTCTGAGGCTCTCGGCATCGCTCAGGACCGCTCCCGGCAGCTGGCCCAGGCTCGCGAAGTCCAGTTGCAGGGCCTGATCGGATTGCCCGACGGCGAGCAGCAGCGTCAGTCCATTGAGTCCCAGAAAGCCGTGCACGAAGCCGAAGCGCGGCTGAACCGCGACGAGCGCAGCCGCCTGGTGCTGCGGGCACCGCTTGAGGGCACGCTGGTGGACGTGGATCCACAGTTGGCCGAGGGTGTCTGGGTGGGACCCCGTCAATCCCTGGGCATGCTGGTGGCGCCAGGGCGCTGGGTGGTGGATGCATTGGTGCCCGAGGCCGACCTCGAGCGGGTGGCATCAGGGCAGGCCGTGCGCCTGCGCACCTTGAGCCGGTCGACCCAGTGGTTCGATGGTCGCGTGGCAGCGGTAGATGTCGCGCGGACCACCGTCTTGCCCGACGCCATGCTGGAAGCCCGTTTTGGCGGGCCGCTGGCCACCGTTCCCGGACCGCGCTTGCCCGGACAGACGCAGCTTTCCGATCACGTTGCCCGTGATGCCCTGTTCCGGGTACGGATTGAGGTCGATGGGGTGCCTGCGGAGCTCATGACCAGCACCGTTCGGGTGCAGATCGATGGCGCCAGCCATTCGTTGCTGACCCGGATCGGGCGAAGTGTTGCAGCCGTCCTGATCCGCGAAAGCGGCTTCTGAACAGGTCTTTTTCAGCCGGGAGTCGTCGCGCTTCGTGCGATGATTGCGCCATGAGCACGTTGCGCGTGGCGACCTACAACATCCACAAAGGGGTTCAGGGCCTCGGACCTGCGCGTCGCCTGGAAATTCACAACCTCGTGCATGCTGTCGAGCAATTTGACGCCGACATCATCTGTCTGCAGGAAGTCCGGCGACACAACCGCAAGCTCGAGCGCCAGTTCACCCGTTGGCCGTCCCTCGGCCAGGCCGACTATCTGTCACCCGAAGGCTATGAGGCGGTCTACATGACCAATGCCTATACCCGTCATGGCGAACACGGCAACGCGTTGCTCTCGCGCTGGCCGGTGCTCGGCAGTGGCCACGCCGATGTGTCCGACCACCGTTTTGAACAGCGCGGGCTCCTGCACGTTCAGGTCATGGTCGATGGGCGCGTGGTGCATGTGGTTGTCGTGCATCTGGGTCTCATCCACGCCAGCCGCGAGCGCCAGGTCATGCGGCTGGGGGCCTTCATCACCCGCGAGGTACCCGAAAACGATCCGCTCATCGTCGCGGGGGACTTCAATGACTGGGGCGCGCAGCTCCTTCGTCCGATGGCCGATCTGGGGTTGAGGACGTTTGAGGGCGTGCGGCTGCCCACCTTTCCGGCCCGCCTGCCTTTGCTGCATCTGGACAGGATCTTTGTCCGCGGCCT
>JAJPEW010000011.1 GCA_021166755.1 Hydrogenophaga sp.
GCCGTCCTTGCCCACCAGGAACTTGGTGAAGTTCCACTTGATGGCTTTGCTGCCCAGGATGCCCGGGGCCTCGGCGGTGAGCCAGCGGTACAGCGGGTGGGCGTCGGCGCCATTGACCTCGATCTTGCTCATCATCGGGAAGCTGACCCCGTAGTTGCGCTGGCAGAAGGCGCCGATTTCCTCATTGCTGCCCGGGTCCTGGCTGCCGAACTGGTTGCACGGAAAACCCAGCACCGCCAGGCCCTTTCCGCCATAGGTCTGGTGCAGCTTTTCCAGGCCCGCGAACTGCGGCGTGAAGCCGCAGGCACTGGCCGTGTTGACGATCAGCATCGCCTGGCCACGAAACTGCTCAAGGGAGACGGGTTGGCCGTCGATGGACAAGGCCTCGAAGTCGTAGATGGTGGACACGCGGACATACCTCCGATGTGGGATGGTTGGTGATCAGCGATGAAAACTATCACGATTTGCGCGGTTGAATGACGATCGCATCGGGTGACCTTGTAAACCCGATGAGATACTCCCGACCGTTTGAAGTACAACAAAAGGTACCGCATGGCAAAGGCAGAGCAGGCATACACGGTGGCCCTGGTGGGCTTTGCGCAGAACGAATCGACCACGTTCGAATCGTTCTTTCGCATGGCCGCTGCCCGCCGCCCGCCTGCCTACCGGGTGCAGGAAGAGGTCGTCGACGCCCAACTCCTGATCGTCAATGCCGACAACCCCCAGGCGATCCATCTGGTGCAACTGGCCGAGTTGCCGGGGCGGGTGCTGCTGATCGGTCAGCACGACGCGGGTACCGGCTGGGCCCTGGAGAAGAAGCCGGTCAAGCTGGTCAATGTGCTGGCCGCGATGGACCGCCTGGTCGGGTACCGGACGGCTGTGCCCAAGATGGCACCGGCCGCGGCCAGCCCGGGCTTTCAGCCCTCGATGATCAAGCCCCTGGACGAGAGCATGCGGCGGGTGACGGGGCGCGCATCCCGGTCGGCGATGGCACCGGCAGCCGCCCTGGCGGCCAGGCCCGACACCGAGTTCCCGCCCACCCGGCCGATGACACGGGCGCTCGCGCCCGCCCCTGCCGCGGCGCCCGCGGTGTCCCCACGGCGGCACCACGCACCCGGCGTGATGCGGCTGACCGACTTTGGCGGGCTCGATGAGCTGCCCGCCGCGGTGGCAGCGCCGGCCCCACGGTCTTCGCGCCACACCCGCACGGGCCAGCGTGCTGCCGCTGAGGAACCACATGCTCCTTCTGGCGACATGCTGCTGGTCTCCGAGAGCCTGGTCGAGGGGCGCATCCTGCACAAACGCTTCTCGCGCTATGGCCTGAAGATCGACTGGTCGCGCGAAGGCAAACAGGTGGCGGCCATGCTCAAGGCCCATCCTTACCGGCTGGTGGTCATCGACCGGGTGACCGGCGAACCCGACGCCTTCCAGATCTGTCGCCAGGCACGCCAGCGCCGACTGCCCAACGGCCAGCCGCCGACCGTGATCATGTTCGCGCCCACGGCCGGGAACATGGACCGGATCAAGGCGGGTCTGGCCGGCAGCGATGCCTATCTGTCGCGCTCGGTGTCCGAGGCCGAGCTCTACAAGATCCTGGGCCAGCACCGGCTGGTGAGCCTGGACGGCTTTGCGCCGACCGACGTGGCCTTCTGATCGGCCTGATCCTCCTCAGCCGTGCAGGTCGTCCCGGCGGGCGATCTCCAGCAGGCGTTCCAGTTCGTGGGGATGGGTGCGTTCGTTGTGGCGGTGCCAGCGGGCGATCAGCCACATGCAGCCGGCCACCAGCACGCCGAAGCCCGTGATGGCAGCAAAAGCGGACACACCCAGACCGGTGGCCAGGCTGTAGAGGAAGCCCAGGCCCAGGATGCAGGCCTGCTCGTTGAAGTTCTGGACCGCGATCGAGCGCCCGGCGCCCATCAGGTTGTGGCCGCGGTGCTGCAGCAGCGCGTTCATGGGCACCACCAGGAACCCCCCCAGCCCCCCCAGCAGCACCAGGAAGGGGGCGGCCACCCAGACGTTGTCGATGAAATTCATGGCCAGCACCAGAACACCCATGCCGATGCCCAGCGGCATCACGCGCGTGGCCTGGTCCAGCCGCATGCGCAGGGAAGCCACGACGGCGCCCACGGCGGTGCCCAGGGCCACGACGCCCACCAGGCTGGATGCCTGCGTGGTGCTGTAGCCCAGGGCCGCACCGGCCCAGGCCAGCACGATGTAGCGCAGGTTGCCGCTCACACCCCAGAACAGGGTGGTGGTGGCCAGCGAGATCTGGCCCAGGCGGTCGTGCCAGAGGCGGCTGTTGCAGCGCCAGAAGTCGGGCAGCAGGGCCAGCGGGTTGCTGGGCATCGGCCGCGGGGTGACCCCGGTCAGCGGGATGCGCAAGTTGAAGATGGCAGCCAGGGCGTAAACACCCACCAGCACCGCGATCGCGGCTTCGGCCGCGTGATCGATGCCGGTGGTCATGCCAGGCAGGTCCACCGACAGCAACAGAGCAGACAGGTAAGGGCCCACCAACTGGCCGCCCAGCAACACCCCCAGAATGATCGAGGCGATGGTCAGGCCCTCGATCCAGCCGTTGGCCTTGACCAGCTGGGACGGCGGCAGCAGTTCGGTCAGGATGCCGTACTTGGCAGGCGAGTAGGCCGCTGCGCCCAGGCCGACCAGGGTGTAGGCCATGAGCGGATGCACTCCCACCAGCATGAGCAGGCAGCCGACCACCTTGATGGCGTTGCTGATGAACATGACCTGTCCCTTAGGCCGGGCGTCGGCGAACGCGCCCACAAACGGGGCCAGTGCGACGTAGAACAGGGCGAACAGGGGGACCAGGGCCGCGCTCTGCCATTCCGGCGCCTGCCGGCTGCGCAGCAGTTCGATGGCCGCGACGAACAGCGCGTTGTCAGCCAGGGAGCTGAAGAACTGCGCCGTCATGATGGTGTAGAAGCCGCGCTTCATGGGGATGATTTCGGGAACCGGGCCAACAAATGTAGGGGGCCCGAAGCGGCCGTTTTGTGCGAAAGTCCGACGTCAGTCTCCAGGGCAGCCGGTTATAGCACGGCGTCTGTGACGAAACGTAGTACCTAAGAATCCATCCGTTGGGGTGAATACCCCTAGTCCTGCACCATGCCGCGTCCGATCCTTGCCACCGTCCATCCCGACGCCCTGCGTCACAACCTTGACCAGGCCCGCCGGCGGGCACCCGACGCCCGGGTGTGGGCGGTGGTCAAGGCCAACGCCTATGGCCACGGCATCGAGCGGGTGTTTGAAGCCTTGCGGGGTGCGGACGGTTTTGCGCTGCTCGACCTGGCCGAGGCCCAGCGGCTGCGGGCGCTGGACTGGCGTGGCCCCATCCTGCTGCTGGAGGGGGTGTTCGAGGCGCGCGATCTGGAGCTGTGCTCCCGCCTGAACCTGTGGCACGCGGTCCACTGCGACGAGCAGATCGACTGGCTGGCCGCGCACAAGACCCAGCACCCGCACCGGGTGTTCCTCAAGCTCAACAGCGGGATGAACCGGCTGGGTTTCACCCCGGGCGGGTTCCGGGCGGCCTGGGCGCGCCTCAATGCCCTGCCCCAGGTCGAGGAAATCTCGCTCATGACGAATTTCAGCGACGCCGACGGGCCGCGCGGCATTGCGCACCAGGTGGCGGCCTTCGAGGCGGCCACGGCCGATCTGCCGGGTGAGCGCACGCTGTGCAACAGCGCGGCCATCCTGCGCCATGCCCAGTCGCCACTGAAGGGGGAGGGTGTCAGCACCCTGGCCGCCGACTGGGTGCGCGAGGGCATTGCCCTGTATGGCAGCGCGCCCGATTACCCCGAGCACAGTGCTGCCGACTGGGACTTGCAGCCGACCTTAACCCTGTCCAGCCGGGTGATCGGTGTCCAGAGCCTGCAACCGGGCGATACGGTGGGCTACGGCTCCACCTTCACCGCCGAGGCGCCGATGCGCATTGGCGTGGTGGCCTGCGGTTACGCCGACGGCTATCCCCGTCATGCCCCCACCGGCACGCCGGTGCTGGTGGGCGGGGTGCGCACGCGCATCGTCGGACGGGTCAGCATGGACATGATCACGGTGGACCTCTCGCCCCTGGATGCGGCCGGCGTGCCGGCCTCCATCGGGACCGAGGTGGTGCTGTGGGGCGTGAGCGCCGGCGGTGCCAGCCTGCCGGTGGACGAGGTGGCGCGCGCGGCGGGCACGATCAGCTACGAGCTGCTGTGTGCCGTGGCGCCCCGGGTGCCGTTCGCTCTCTGAGGCTTCCATGCTGGCGCATGGGGGGGCTATTGTACCCCTGGGGGTATATGTGTATACTCTTGCAGGTATAGGAGAACACCATGTCTGCGCGCCTTCGTCATCCGTCCATCGCTGCTGTTGCCGGTTCCCGTCAACCCCGTCGTCTGGCCCTGGGCCTGCTCACGGCCGGATGGCTGGCCGGCGGATTCCTGTCGGCTTCACATGTCCTGGCGTCCGACGCCCCGGTCGCGGGTCCCCAAGTGCCTGTCATGGTGCTGGGCGAACGCGCGGTGGGCGCCGGTCTGGTCATGGATGGCAGCCTGCAAGCGGTGCAGCAAAGCGTGCTGTCGGCACAGGCCAGCGGCCGCATTGCCAGCCTGAACGTCAAGGCCGGTGACCGGGTCAAGGCCGGGCAGTTGCTGGCGGTCATTGATGACCGCGTCACGCAGGCAGGTGTGGCGCAGGCCCAGGCCGGCGTGGCCCAGGCCGAAGCCAACCTGGCCAACGCCCGCGCCGCCTATGAGCGCACCCGGGACTTGCGCGCCCAGGGCTTTGTGGCGCAGGCCGCGCTCGATGCCGCCCAGGCCCAGTTCCGTGCGGCCGAGGCGGGTGCCGCTGCCGCCCGCGCCGGCCAGACCCAGGCTTCGGTGGCCCAGGGCTTCACCCGCCTGACCGCACCGTATGACGGCTGGGTGCTGGCCACCCACGCCGAGGCCGGTTCGCTGGCCATGCCGGGTGCCCCGGTGCTGACCGTCTATGCCCCGCAGCCCATCCGCGCGGTCGTTCATGTGCCGGCGTCCCAGCAGGGCCTGGTGCAGACCGCCAGCCGCATCGAGGTGCGCCTGCCCGGCACCGACCGCTGGGTGCAACCGGTGGCCCGCACCAGCCTGCCGGCGGCCGATGCGGTGTCGCAGACGGTCGAGTGGCGGCTCGACCTGAGCGCGGCCGACGGCGCGGGCCAGGTGCCCGGTCGACAGACCCAGGTGCGTTTTGTCGGCGGCGAGTCCCAGCGCCTGGTGGTGCCCTCGTCGGCCCTGCTGCGTCGGGGTGAGCTGACCGGGGTGTACGTGGTCACGCCGCGCGGCGAAGGCCAGTCCGGGTTTGCGCTGCGCGCCGTGCGCGCCGGTGCCAGCCATGGCGAGGCCGGGGTGGAAATCCTCTCGGGCCTGAAGGCGGGTGACCGCGTGGCCCTGGACCCGGTGCGTGCGGGCCTGGCCGGTGCCCGCCCGGCGGCTCAGTGAGGTCCCTGTCATGAGTGCCTCCCCGTCCTCCAACGAAAAGCTGGGCTTCTCGGGTGCCGTCGCCCGGATGTTCCAGGCCAACGCCATCACGCCGCTGCTGGCCCTGGTGGCCCTGCTGCTGGGCCTCTTTGCTGTGCTCGTCACCCCGCGCGAGGAAGAGCCGCAGATCAACGTGACGATGGCGAATGTCATCATCCCGTTCCCGGGGGCGTCCAGCGCCGACGTCGCCAAGATGGTGGCGCAGCCGGCCGAGCAGGTGCTCTCGCAGATCCAGGGCATCGAGCACACCTACTCGGTCTCGCGGCCCGGTGTGGCGGTGCTGACCGTCCAGTTCCAGGTGGGCGTACCGCGCACCGAGGCGCTGGTGCGCCTGTACGACGTGCTCAACGCCAACCAGGACTGGCTGCCCCAGGGGCTGGGGGTGATGACCCCCATCGTCAAACCCAAGGGCATTGACGACGTGCCGGTGCTGGCGGCCACGCTGTGGACCCAGGATGCGCAGAGTGCGCTGGACCTGGAGCGGGTGGCGCACTCGGTCGAAACCGAGCTCAAGCGCGTCCCCGGCACACGCGAGGTGGTCACCATCGGCGGGCCGGGGCGCGCGGTGCACGTCTGGCTGGAGCCCAACCGCCTGCGTGAGCGTGGCGTGAGCGTGCAGCAGTTGCATGGCGCCATCGCGGCGGCCAACCAGGCCATGCCCTCTGGTGCTGTGGTCAACCCGGCGCCTGCGGCAGGCGAGCCTGGCATGTTGACGGTGGAGACCGGCGAGTTCCTGCAGAACGAGCAGGATGTGGGCGACATCGTCGTCGGCGTGAGCAACGGCCGCCCGATCTACCTGCGTGAAGTGGCCCGCATCGAGACCGGGGCCAAGCAGCCCCAGCGCTACGTCTGGTTCACCCCGGGCGCGGCCGATAGCGCCCACGCCGGCGTTCAGGGCCAGAACCACCCGGCCGTGACCATCACCGTCACCAAGAAGCCGGGCGAAAACGCGGTGGATGTGGCGCGCGGTGCCGCCGAGCGTCTGGAGAACCTGAAGAACACCGTCATCCCCGACGACGTCCAGGTCAGCATCACCCGGGACTATGGCCAGACCGCGGCCGACAAGGCCAACCAGCTGATCAAGAAGCTGATCTTCGCCACCGCCAGCGTAATCGTGCTGGTCGGCCTGGCGCTGGGCCGGCGCGAGGCGGTCATCGTCGGTGCGGCGGTGATCCTGACGCTGACCGCCACGCTCTTTGCCAGCTGGGCCTGGGGCTTCACGCTCAACCGGGTGTCGCTGTTCGCGCTCATCTTCTCCATCGGCATCCTGGTGGACGACGCCATCGTGGTGGTGGAGAACATCCACCGCCACCGTCAGCTCACGCCGGGCGAGCCGCTGTCGGTCATCATCCCCCGCGCGGTGGATGAGGTGGGCGGCCCGACCATCCTGGCCACCTTCACCGTGATCGCGGCGCTGCTGCCCATGGCGTTCGTGACCGGCCTGATGGGCCCGTACATGAGCCCGATCCCGATCAACGCCAGCATGGGCATGGCGATTTCGCTGGCCATTGCCTTCACTGTCACGCCCTGGCTGGCGCTCAAGCTGACCAAGACCGACGGCCATGCCGACCACGGCCCGGGCAAGCTCACCAGCGCGCTGCAGAACACCTTCACCAAGATCCTCACCCCGTTCCTGCAAAGTGCGCGCAAGCGCTGGCTGCTGCTGGCCGGCATCATCGCGGCGCTGATGCTGTCGGTGGGTCTGGCGGTGGTGCAGTGGGTGGTGCTCAAGATGCTGCCCTTCGACAACAAGAGCGAGTACCAGGTGGTGGTGGACATGCCCGCCGGCACGCCGCTGGAAGGCACGACCGCGGTGCTGCAGGACATGACCGCCTGGCTGGCACAGCAGCCCGAAGTGGCCAATGTGCAGGGCTATGCCGGCACCGCCAGCCCGATCACCTTCAATGGTCTGGTTCGGCAGTACTACCTGCGCGCCGACGCCGAGGGCGGCGACCTGCAGGTCAATCTGGTGGGCGCGGCCGACCGCAAGGAAAAGAGCCACGCCATCGCACAGCGCCACCGTCCGGACCTGGAGAAGATCGCAGCCGCTCATGGCGCCCGCATCAAGGTGGTGGAAGTGCCGCCGGGCCCACCCGTGATGTCGCCCATCGTGGCCGAGGTCTATGGCCCCGATCAGACCGGACGGGCCGAGCTGGCACAGCGTGTGGCCAAGGCGTTTGCCGGCACGCCGGACATCGTCGGCATCGACACCACGCTCAAGGAAAACGCCCCGCGCGCCTTCCTGCGCATCCAGCGCCAGCGGGCCGAATCGCTGGGCATTCCGGTGCAGGTCATTGCGCAGACCGTGTACGCGGCGCTCTCCGGGTCGGACGCGGCCTACCTGCACGACGGCCACGCCAAGTTCGCGGTGCCGGTGCGCCTGCAGCTGCCGCGCGAATCCCAGGTGGGGCTGGATGCGGTGCTGGCGCTGCCGCTCAAGGCAGCCAACGGGCGCATGGTCCCGCTCTCCGAGCTGGTCACCGTCGAGCGCGGCGTGATAGACCAGCCTCACTACACCAAGAACCTGCTGCCGGTCACGTATGTGATGGGTGACATGGCCGGCGCGCTGGACTCGCCGCTGTACGGCCTGTTCGGCATCCGCCCCGCCCTCAAGGACGCGGCGCTGCCCAACGCGGGCGAGCTCAATGAGTACTGGATCAGCCAGCCCAAGGACCCGTACCGCCAGTACGCCGTCAAGTGGGATGGCGAATGGCAGATCACCTACGAGACCTTCCGCGACATGGGCGCGGCCTACGGCGTCGGCCTGATCCTGATCTACCTGCTGGTGGTGGCGCAGTTCAAGAGTTACCTCACGCCCCTGATCATCATGGCGCCGATCCCGCTGACCATGATCGGCGTGATGCCCGGCCACGCGCTGCTGCACTCGCAGTTCACCGCCACGTCCATGATCGGCATGATCGCGCTGGCCGGCATCATCGTGCGCAACTCCATCCTGCTGGTGGACTTCATCGAGCTGGAAACGGCCAAGGGCGTGCCCTTTGCGCAGGCGGTGGTGCAGTCGGCATCGGTGCGGGCCCAGCCAATTGCGCTGACCGGCCTAGCCGCCATGATGGGCGCCTTCTTCATCCTGGACGACCCGATCTTCAATGGTCTGGCCATCTCGCTGATTTTCGGCATTGCCGTCTCGACCATGCTCACGCTGGTCGTCATTCCGGTGCTCTATTACGCGATGTATCGAAAAAAGTTCGAGACCGCGTGATCCCTGTGTTCATCCGTTTTTCATCAAGGAGTCTGACATGACCGTCGAACGTTACATCCGCATCCTCGCTGGCTTCATGGTCCTGCTGTCGCTGGCCCTGGGTGTCGAAGGCAGCCCCATCTTCGTCAACAAGTGGTTCCTGGCCCTGACGGCCTTTGCCGGCTTCAACCTGTTCCAGTCCGGCTTCACCGGTTTCTGTCCGCCGGCCATCCTGCTCAAGAAGCTGGGTGTGCCTGAGGGCGGCACCGCCTGTAAAGTGAAGTGATCGATCGACGCTGCTGAACGCCATGTCCTCACCCACGCCCTTGAAGTTCCTGATGCCCGGCTGGTTTGCCATCGTCATGGGCCTGTGCGGCCTGTCGCTGGCCTGGTATCGGGCCCAGGGGCTGATGGGCGAGATGGCGGCGGTGTTTTCGCTGCTGGTGGGCTTGCTGGCGCTGGTGGTGGCGGTGGTGCTGCTGGCCGCGTCACTGACCCGATGGCAGCGCTACCCGCAGGCCCTGGCCGAAGACCTCAAGCACCCGGTGCGCCATGCCTTTGTCGCCGCCATCCCGGTGTCCCTGCTGCTGCTGTCGGCCGTGGGCGTGGCGCACGACGGCACCAGCGGCGATCTGAACCTGGCCTGGCAGGCCTTGTGGTGGGTAGGCAGCCTGACCCAGCTGTGGGCGACGGTGTGGGTGCTGGGCCGCTGGCTGGCGCCCGTGGCGCTGGTGCCGGCGGGCGCCAATCCCGGTGGCCTCTGGCCATCGGTGACGCCCGTGCTGCTGATTCCGGTGGTGGGCAATGTGGTGGTGCCGCTGGCCGGTCTGCCGCTGGGGCATGAGCTGTGGTCGATGGCGCAGTTCGGCATCGGTGCGTTCCTGTGGCCCATCGTCATCGGTCTGGTGCTGGTTCGCCGCCTGGCCCACAGCCCGCTGCCTGACCGCATCCTGCCGGCCTGGTTCATCACCATCGCGCCGCCGTCGGTGATCGGTGTGGTCCTCATGCAGATGCAGGCCCCGCTGGCGCTGACGCTGGGTCTCTGGGGCGTGGCGCTGTTCTTTCTGGTGTGGCTGCTGCCCGTGCTGCGCCGCATCGTCACCCAGCCGTTCAGCATCGCCTTCTGGGGGCTGTCGTTCCCGCTCGCGGCACTGTCCACCTTGACCCTGCTCGTCATCGAGGCCATGCCGGACCAAGGCTTGCTGGAGACCCTGGGTGTGCTGCTGCTGGCCGCCAGTTCCATCGTGATCATCTGGCTGTGTTTTGCCACGGTGCGAGGTCTGCGTGACGGCACGCTGCTGGCGCCCGAGCCGGTGGCCACCATCACCCCCACCGCGGCCTGAGGCCATGAGCGCCGCGCCGCCGACCGCCGCCCCCGCGCTGAATCCGCAGCGGCGCTCGGAACTGCTGCACCGCCTGCGTCGGGCCGAAGGGCAGGTCAGGGGCCTGCAGAAGCTGCTGGAAGAGGGCGCCGACTGCACCAAGATCGCCCAGCAGCTGCTGGCCACCCGACACGCACTGGACAGCACCTATGTGCGGTTGAACCTCTCGGTGGCCGAGCAGGAACTGGCGGCCCACCAGACCGAGGGCCTGCCGCCGGAGGCCATCGGTGAGGTGATCGACCGGCTGCAGGACCGGCTCGGTCGCGCCCGCTGACCCCGCGCGGGATTGGCGAGCACTTTTGACCTGGATGAGGGCAAAGACCGCTCGCGGTGCCGGAATAATGCCGGCATGAGCGATGTGTCCTCCCTGATGTTGCTGGCCGCCGCGGCCTTTGGTGCCGGTGTGCTCAATGCCATCGCTGGCGGTGGCAGCTTCCTGACCTTTCCGGCCCTGGTGTTCACCGGCGTGCCGCCGATCGTGGCCAATGCCACCAGTGCGCTGGCGGTCAGTCCCGGCTATCTGGGCAGCACGCTGGGTTTCCGGCCAGAGCTGCGTGCCTTGCCGGCGCGGCGCCTGTGGCGCGAGGCCCTGATTGCGGCGGTGGGTGGATTGGCGGGTGCCGGCCTGCTGCTGGTGACCCCGGCCAAGGTCTTCGCGGGTATCGTGCCCTGGCTGTTGCTGTTTGCCACGGTGCTGTTCGCCGCCGGGCCGCTGATCGCCCGCCGCGCCCAGGCCGCCGCGGGCCACGCGCAGGGGCTGGACCGCTGGCGCGAACCCGGTCTGCTGGCCGTGGCCATCTACGGCGGCTACTTCAACGGCGGGCTGGGCATCCTGCTGATGGCGCTGTACACGGTGACCGGCGAGGGGCGCATCCACACCGTCAATGCGCTCAAAAACCTCAATTCGCTGGTGCTGTCCTGGCTGTCGGTGGCGGCCTTCGTGGTGGCCGGTGCCATCGCGTGGCGTCAGGGCCTGATCATGATGGTCGCGGCCACGGCCGGCGGCTTCTTTGGCGCCCGCTGGTCCAAGCGCCTGCCGGCCCCGGTGGTGCGCACGGGTGTCATCGTCACCGGCCTGGTCATGAGCGCGGTCTTCTTCCTGCGCGGCTGAACATGGCCCGGGCCGGCGTCACCAGGGCCACCAGGCGCCCAGATGGCGCCATGCCTCGATGGCCAGGTGCCCCATCGACAAGGCGTATCCCACGCCGGCGGCACCGGTGGCCGTCGACAGCAGCAGGACCAGGCCGTCACGGAACATCCACCCCAGGCTCATCAGGATCAGGCTGGTGCCGGGCAGCACATTGCCCAGCGGCAAGGGCAGGAAGATCAGCGCGGCCATCAGCGCCATCCACACGCCCCACCAGACCCGGGTGCGGTCGTGGCAGATGGCCCGCCAGCGCGGGCGAAGCCAGGCGTCGGCACGTTCATAGATCCAGGCCAGGGTGTGCAGGCTGCGCTGCGACCAGCGCTCGTTGAGCGTGAGGTTGCCCAGCGCCTGGGGCAGTTCCATGCTGTCTCGACCTCTCAGCCAGGCCCAGGCCAGCGCCAGGATGCCCAGACTGACCACGGTGCCGGCACCGGCCACGGGCAGGGTCGAGATGAGCGCCATCAGGATCAGCAGGATGGCACCCGACCCGTCCCCGTGCAGGTGCAGGAGATCGGCCACCCGCAGGCGCTGCGCATCGGCCGCGGCCGAGCGCATCACATCGGCCAGACGCGCACTCATGTGCGCAGCACCTTGGCCATCGGCGGCAGTGACCGGCCTGTCAACCAGTGCAGCAGGCCTGCCACCAGCAGCAGCCCGATCATGCCCAGACCCCAGAACACCCACACCAGCGGCGTGATCCAGGTCATCAGCGAGTCGGCAGCGGGCATCACCTCGCCCAGCCAGCGCACCAGCTCCACCAGCGATGCCTGCACCGCCTGCAGCCATGCGGTGTCCACCCAGGGTGCCAGCCAGGCCGGCACCGGCCATTGACCCATCACCGTGGCCATGTCGCCGGCCGGGGCGCTGCCCACCATCGACAGCAGCCAGCCCGTCAGGCTGACCGACACCATGGCCAGCCCGGTCCACAGGGCGGCGAGTAAACCGGTGATCAACCAGATCGCGATTCTCATGACGCTGTCCTCCCGTTGCCGGCCCGGCCCGAGCAGACCCGTGCAGCCGCAACAGCATGCTCGAGAGTAGGCTGTCCATGCCTCCAGAAAAAGCAGAAAATGCAGGATCAACCATCAGCTCGGCTCAGAGATGAACACGGAACTCAATTACAAGCACCTTTATTACTTCTGGGTCACCGCCAAGGAGGGGGGCATGTCGCACGCGGCAGCGCGCCTGGGGATGGCGGTCCAGACGATCAGCGCCCAGGTGCGCCAGCTCGAACGCGAGCTGGGCCACTCGCTGTTCAAACCGGCCGGCCGTGGCCTGGCGCTGACCGAGGCCGGCCAGACCGCCCTGCAACTGGCTGAGCAGATCTTCCAGCTGGGCGAGCAGTTGCCCGCCGCGGTGCGTGATTCGGCCAGCCAGACCAGCGTGCGCCTGATGGTGGGCATCTCGGACGGCCTGCCCAAGCTGGCGGTGCGCGACCTGCTGTC